>NZ_JBHWUI010000039.1:0-57727 GCF_042737525.1 Kitasatospora sp. NPDC059973
CATCAGGGATGCCTGCCGCAGGCGCGCGGCATGCGCTCAGACCGCGGCGGTCCGCGGCGCCTGCGCGGGCAGCGGCGCGGTGGGCGCGGCGCCCTCGCGCACGCGCAGCGCCAGCGGGATGCGCAGGACGGCGATCCAGGTGAGCGTGGCGCCCAGCATGTGGATGCCGACCAGCAGCTCCGGGACGTCCGTGAAGTACTGGACGAAGCCGAGCACGCCCTGGAGGAGCAGCACCGCGAGCAGCTCGCGGGCCCGCGCGCGGGCGGCCGGCGGGGCCTTCACGGCGGCGAACACGAAGAGCACCGCGACCGCCAGGCCGACCGAGACGAACGCCAGGTCGGCGTGCACCTGGGCGAGGCGGTCGTAGTCGAGGGGGATCCGCGGCACCAGCTTGTTGTCCTTGGGCGTCCCGGGGTGGTGCCCGGCGCCGGTCACCAGCGTCCCGGCCGCCACCAGCAGGCCGATCACGGTGACCAGGACGTAGGAGAGCCGGACGATCGGACCGGCCACCGCCGGCCGCGGCGGGCCGTCGCCCTCGCGCGAGCGCTCCCACATCAGCAGCGCGACCCAGACCAGGGCCATCGCGGAGATCAGGTGGACGGCGACCGTGTAGGGGTTGAGGCCGGTCAGCACGGTGATGCCGCCGATCACGGCGTTGCTCATCACCAGCCAGAACTGGGCCCAGCCGAGCCTGCTCAGACCGCGCCGCCAGGGCCGGTGGCAGCGGGCGGCGAGGATCGCCCAGCCGACCGCGGCGCTCAGCACGTAGGTCAGCATCCGGTTGGTGAACTCGATGATGCCGTGGAGGCCCATTTCGGGCGTCGGCGTGATGCTCTCGCCGGTGCAGCGGGGCCAGGTGGTGCAGCCGAGGCCGGAGGCGGTGAGCCGGACGGCTCCGCCGGTCACGACGATCACCACGCTCATCACCAGCGCGGCGAACGCGGCGCGCCGGACCATGGCGGCGGACGGCTGCCAGCGGTCGGCGAGCAGGGAGAAGGGGGTAGGCACGGGGTCAATCGTAGGCGGCCTTACAGCCGATCTTGGGGCGGGGCGGGGTCGCGCCGGGCGGGCGCCGTCCGGCCCGTCGCCGGTCCGTCGCCCCGGGGGCCGTCCGACGGGCCCCGGTGCGGGCCGTTCGGCCCGAACGGGACTGTTCGGGCAAGGCGGACATTGGTCTTGACCAATCACTCGGTTGGCCGAAAGAGTGCGGATTGGTCCATACCTCTTTCCGGGACCGCTCCCACCCCCGCACGTAAGCGGAGATCCTGCACATGCGCATACCCACACCCGCCGCAGCGCTCGCTCTCGGCGGATCCCTCGCCCTGGCCGGTCTGATCGCCCCGGCCGCGCACGCGGCCGAGCCCGGCCGGCAGTGCCAGAGCCTCGGCGTCGCCAATCTCTACGGGGAGTTCATCGAGGGCGACGACACCCACACGCCGGACGCCGAGGGCGCGGTGGCGGTCGGCGGCAACGCGGACTTCACCGGCGGCTTCTCGGTCGGCCAGGAACTGACCGCGGACCAGGTCGCGGCACTTCCCGGCGGCAACGCGCTGGTCGTCGCCGGCAAGATCACCGGGCACAACACCCAGGTGATGAAGGGCAACGGCGTCTACGGCTCGAAGGCCCCCGGCGCCGTGGTGGACGCCCACCAGGGCAAGATCAGCCAGGGCGCCTCCCCGATCGACTTCAAGGCCGAGTTCGCCAAGCTCCGCTCGGCCGCCACCGCCCTCGCGGCCGGGGCGCAGACCGCCGGCGCCAAGGTCGAGGCGAAGGGCGCGCAGCTCTACCTGAGCAGCGCCGACGCCACGCTCAACAGCTTCTCCGTCAGCGCGGCGACGCTCCAGGGCGCCACCGACGTCTTCGTGAAGGTGCCGGTCGGTTCGGTCACCGTCGTCACCGTGACCGGCGACAGCTACGACATGGCCGCCGCCCGGACCACGGGCTTCCACCTGTGGGACGAGGGCAGGAAGACCTACGTCCTGGACGACAAGCTGCAGAGCGCGTCGGGCGGGGCGGTCCGGGCCAAGCTGCTCTGGAACTTCCCGACCGCCACCAAGGTGGTCAAGAACAGCCAGGCCGCCTGGGCCGGCACCGTGCTGGCGCCGAACGCCGCCTTCGACCTCGGCAGCGGCGGACCGGTCAACGGCTCGGTGATCGCCAAGTCGCTGACCGGCAAGGGCGGCGCGGAGACGCACCACTACCCGTTCACCGGCTGCCTGAACACCGAAGTGCCGCCGACCACCGTGCCGACCGTGCCGCCGGTGGTGCCGAGCGGTTCGCCGTCGCCGTCCTCCACGCCGAGCGCGTCGGTGACCCCGAGCACGCCGGCGACGCCCGGCGCCTCGGTGACCCCGGGCGGCCCCGGCAGCCCGTCCGCCTCGACGACCGGCACACCGGGCCCGGGCGCCACGGGCAGCCCGGCGGCCTCCGCCTCCCCGTCGGCGGCGGTGGTGCCGAGCGCCTCGGCCGCCCCGTCGGCGGAGGCGACCACCGGAGGCGGCCTCGCCCACACCGGCTCCGGCCCGGTCGTCCCGCTGACGATCGCCGGCGCCGTCGTGATCGCCGCCGGTGGCGCGATCGTGGTGGCCACCCGTCGCCGGGCGGCCAGGAAGGCCTGACGGCCCGCCGGGCGACCGTAGTGCTGCCCCAGGTGGTCGGATTCGACCGCCGGGGGCAGTGCGTTTGCGCCACCGTGACGGAATACGTTCAAGTTCGCCGAACGGGTGTCGTGCGAGGTCGCCGCCGTGATGGGCTGCTCCTTGCACAACCGAGGCCGGACGGACAGTCGAAATCCGGTCGTACGGCGGGGTGTGGGGAGGTGAGGGTGTGCCGGTAGAGTCCCCCGGACAGTCGTGGCGGGCCACCGCGAGCCTTTCAACAAGCCTGCTGCGCAAGACCGTTCGGAGGGGACAACGAAATGGCGCGACAGCGGCGGCAGATCGGCATCAGGAACGCGGCACTGGCGGGGACGGCGGCAGCCGCCGTCCTGCTGCCCTTGGCACTGGCGACCAGCGCCTCGGCGCACGCGCCCAAGTGGCAGGTGACCTGCGACAAGATCGTGATCGATCTGACCAACTACAGCGACGCGAGCGGTGTGAAGAACGTCGTCAGCCTGACCGTCGACGGCGAGAAGGTGCTCGACCAGAAGCCGTTCGGCAAGGAGTTCCACGGGACGTTCCCGGTGAAGGACCACGCCAAGCCGGTCAGCGCGACCTTCGTGGTCACCACCACCGAGGACCCGAAGAACGCCGACTGGAACAAGACGGAGACCAAGACGATCGAGGTCTGCCAGACCCCGACGCCCACCCCGACCCCCACGCCCACCAAGACCCCGACTCCCACCCCCACCCCCACGGCGACCCCGACGCCGACGCCCACCCTGACCCCTACGCCCACCAGGACCCCGACGTCGAGCCCGACGCCGACCCCGACCAAGACCCCCACGGCGACGCCCACCCCGACCCGGACGCCCACCCCGGCGCCGAGCACCGCCACCCCGGGCCCGGTGCTCGCCCAGACCGGTAGCAGCGACGCCACCCCGATCATCGCCGCGGCCGGTGGCGGCGTCGTCCTGCTCGGCGGCGCGCTCGTCCTGCTGGCCCGCAAGCGCCGCAGCGGCGGCAGCGAGAGCTGACGCCCGCGGCCGATCGCACGGTGGCCCCCGCTCGCACGACGAGCGGGGGCCACCGTGTTCTGTGCGGGGGTTTCGCGTGCCCTGCTAGCCCGGGGTGACGGTCGCGAAGACGCCCCGGGCGGGCGTGCCGTCCGGCCAGGTCCACCCGGCGACCAGGCGCGCGGCAGGGCCCCCCTCTGCGGCCTCCGCGGCCTCCGTGGGCCGCAGGACGCGGTTGAGCCGGACGTCGAACGCCTCGGCGGCCGGTGCGCCGTGCACGGTGACGCCGGGGTCGGGGGTGTCGCTCAGGCTCTGGTGCTGCGGGACGGCCCCGCCGCGCAGGAGCGCGCGCGACTGCGCCGTCACCACCGGGTCGTGGGCCCCGTCGTAGATCCACCGGGTGCCGAGCACCCCGTGCTCGGAGGTGCCGATCAGCGCCTCGGCGGGAGCGTCCGCCAGCGCCGTACCCCGGTAGGCCAGCGGCACCAGGTACGCGACCGGTTCCGACGCGGAGGTGTCCACCACGACCATGAACTCGATCCCGACCTCGCCCGCCGGATCGTCCAGCCGGAACCCGCCGGCCGTCGTCAGTTCCGGGGTGCCTGCGGTGCCCACGTACCAGCTCTGCTTCGGCAGCCAGCCGGTGAGCAGCTCCAGTTTGGTGGGCTTCATGGTGGTGCGGTGGATGGCGGCCATGACTTCCCTCGCGCGTAGATCCGGGCCCGTCCTGCCACGGGATGCGGTCGAACGTATCGGACGGCATCACCCGGTGCGGGCGGGGGCGGTGCCGAACTGGGCCGGGCGCTCGGCGCCGGGCCGAACAAAACGGATCGACATGAGGGATTTCCACAACTCCTACCACCCCAGGATGGTGGAGTTCCTGGGGGAGGCGATGGGCGTCTTCGCCGAACGCGGGACCGGCTTCGCCCCGTAGGGCGGGACCCGCCGGTACGGCCGCGTCGCGGGCTCCCGCCGACGGCCGGGCGGGCTACGCTCGCAGCCAGCACGGGACCGAGGAGATCCGAGGAGGGCGCGACGGCCCGGACCAGCCGCGAACGCGTCATCAGAACGCTGACGTTCTGGCTTCGCCCGGCCTTCGCCCTGCGCTGCGTCAGCCGTTTCCAGAAGCTCGTGGGCTTCGACCGCTCGATGGCCCTGGCCGCCGGCGCGCTGGCGGCGACCGTCCCGCTCTCGATCCTCACCGGCGGCGTCCTGGCGCGCACGGGGCACGCGGACACGGCGGAGCGGATCATCGGCCGCTACCAGCTCACCGGCGAGGGCGCCGACGCCATCCGGCAGGTGTTCGCGCCCTCGTCCGGCACGGCCGCGACCATCGGTGCCTTCGGAGCGGTGTTCCTCGTGATCTCGGTGCTGAGCTTCGCCCGGGCGGTCCAGCGCCTGTTCGAGCAGACCTGGGAGCTCAGACCGCTCAGTGTGCGCAACACGCTGAACGACCTGTGGTGGGTGGCCGGTCTCACCGGCTACCTGATGGCCACCGGTCTGGTCTACGGCTTCCTCGGCCGGGGGCGCCTGCAGCTGGGGGCGGCCGCGGCCGAGGCGCCGGTGACCGCGGCCTTCCTCGTCTGGGGCGGCTGGATCCTCACCGCGCGGCGGGTCGCCTGGCGGGCCCTGCTGCCGTTCGGCGTCGTCGGGGGCGTCCTGGCGGCGGTCTACTCGGTGGGTGCGACGGTCTACCTGCCGCACCTGTTCAGTTCCTCGGCCGCCCGGTACGGCGCCGTGGGCGCCGTCTTCGCGACGCTCTCGGGACTCTTCGGCGCCATGCTCGTCACCGTCGGCTCGGCCGCGCTCGGGCGGGAGGTGCGCGACGAGCTCGTCGGTATCGCCCGGGGTGAGCGCCCGCCCGACGACGAGATCCGCCGCGAGTGGCACACCGTGATCGAGCAGGCGCGGTCCCGGTGGCACACCACCCGGCGGCAGATCGCCCGCTACCGCCGGTCCAAGGACCCGGACGAGCCGGGCGCGCCCTGACCCTCGGGGGCCGCCCCGAGGGTCACTCCCAGCGGAAGAAGCGGGCGGCGGCGGCCAGGGCCACGACCGCCCAGGCGCCCAGGATGCCGAGGTCGGCCCAGGGCACACCGGCGCCGGTCTGGAGGACCGAGCGGAGGCCGTCCGACAGCGCGGCGATCGGGAGCAGCTCCAGCACCGACTGGACGGCGGCCGGGAACCTGCTCAGCGGCACGATCACGCCGCCGGCCAGCAGCAGCAGGACGAAGACCAGGTTGGCGGCGGCCAGCGTGGCCTCCGCCCTGAGGGTGCCGGCCATCAGCAGCCCGAGGCCGGAGAAGGCCGCGGTGCCGAGGACGAGCAGGGCGACGACGCTGAACGGGTCGCCGTGCGGGGACCAGCCGAGGGCGAGCGCGATCACGCTCAGCAGGGCGACCTGGAGCGCCTCGGTGACCAGCACGCAGCCGGTCTTGGCGGTGAGCAGCGCCCAGCGCGGCAGCGGGCTGGCGCCGAGCCGCTTCAGCACGCCGTAGCGGCGTTCGAAGCCGGTGGCGATGGCCTGCCCGGTGAACGCGGTGGACATCACGGCCAGCGCCAGCAGGCCGGGTGCCAGGAAGTCGACGCGCTTGCCGGGGCCCTCGACGGCGACGATGTCGACGGCGGAGAAGAGCACGAGCAGCACCGTCGGGATGATGACGGTCAGCAGCAGCTGTTCGCCGTTGCGCAGCAGCATCTTCGTCTCGAAGGCGGTCTGCGCGAGCAGCATCCGGCCAACCGGGGCGGCGCCGGGCGCGGGCGAGTAGTCGGTGGTCGTCACGAGCGGAGGTCCCGTCCGGTCAGGTCGAGGAAGACGTCTTCGAGGCTGCGGCGCTGCACGGCGAGCCGCTCGGGGAGGATGCCGGAGGCCGCGCACCAACCGGTGACGGTGGCCAGCAGCTGCGGATCGACGGGCGCCTCGATGCGGTAGCTGCCGGGCGAGGCCTCGGCGGCGGTGGCGCCGTCGGGCAGCTCCTTGAGCAGCGGGGCGAGGTCGAGCCCGGGCGGGCCGTCGAAGCGCAGCGAGGACTCGGCGCCGCCGCGGCAGAGCTCGTCCGGGGTGCCCTCGGCGATCACCCGGCCGCGGTCGACGACGGCGACCCGGTCGGCGAGCTGCTCGGCCTCGTCCATGTGGTGGGTGGTGACGACCACGGTGACGCCGTCCCGGCGCAGGTCGCGGACCAGCTCCCAGGTGGCGCGGCGGGCCTGCGGGTCCAGGCCGGCGGTCGGCTCGTCCAGGAAGACCAGCTCGGGCCGGCCGACCACGGCCATCGCCAGGGCGAGCCGCTGCTGCTGGCCGCCGGAGAGCCGGCGGTAGGTGGTCCGGCCGCAGGAGCCGAGGCCGAGGCGTTCGACCAGGGCGTCCACGTCCAGCGGGTGGGCGTGCAGCTTGGCGGTGTGCCGGAGCATTTCGACGGCGCGCGCTCCCGCGTACACGCCGCCGGACTGCAGCATCACGCCGATCCGGGGGCGGAGCTCGGCGCCCTGGGCGACCGGGTCGAGGCCGAGGACGCGGACGGTGCCGGCGTCGGGGCGGCGGTAGCCCTCGCAGATCTCGATGGTGGTGGTCTTGCCGGCGCCGTTGGGACCGAGCACGGCGGTGACGGCGCCGCGCGCGAGGGTCAGGTCGAGACCGTCCACCGCCGTCTTGGTGCCGTAGCGCTTGACCAGCCCGGTGACCCGGACCGCGGGTTCGGAATGCATACCGGCGAGTGTATGAGGCGCGAACACGGCGGCCCGGAGCGGGACGCCGCGCCGGGCTGGACGCGGCACCGGACGGGCAGCCGAAGGGCTGGCGGGTGGAGCGGGTCGATGGCCTGGTCGGCGGGCCGTCCGGGGGTCCGCCGGGGGGCGAGGAGGGCCGGAACGACCGCCGGAACCGGTGCCAGGTGATCGTTTTCGCAGGTCAGGTAAGGCTTACCTGCGTGACAGATGACACGAGTGAGGCCTGCATCACGGCTTGTCCCGGCGGAAGTAATTACGCAACAATCGTGTTGTGAAAAACATGCGCGAGCACTCCCCGCAGCAGGAGGCCGAGCCGGCCCCCGGCTGCGCCGTGCCCGCGAACGCGACCGAGGTGCTGCTCGACGGTCACCGCGCGACCCGGGACCGGGTGGCCCGGTCGATCCTCGACCACGGTCCCTCCTCCGCCGCCGACCTGGCGAACCGGCTCGGTCTGACGACCGCCGCCGTCCGCCGTCACCTGGACGGCCTAGCCGCCGCAGGACTGGTCGACGCCCGTGAACAGCGGGTCTACGGCAGCCGCGGCCGGGGTCGCCCGGCCAAGGTCTTCGCCCTCACCGAGTCCGGTCGGGACGCCTTCTACCAGGCGTACGACCAGCTCGCGGCCGACGCGCTGCGCTGGATCTCCGACGCGGTGGGCGGCGGCGCGGCGGGCGAGGAGGCGGTCGCCGCCTTCGCCCGCGCCCGGTTCGGCAAGCAGGGTGAGAAGTACCTGGACGCCCTGCGCCAGGCCGAGGCCGGTGAGCGGACCGAGGCACTCGCCCGGGCGCTCAGCGCCGACGGGTACGCTGCCACGGTGCGGCGGGTTCCGTCGGCCGCGGCGAAAGCCCCGGCGGGCGCCCAGCTCTGCCAGCACCACTGCCCGGTCGCGCACATCGCCGAGCAGTTCCCGCAGCTCTGCGAGGCGGAGACCGAGGTCTTCTCCCAACTGCTGGGCACCCATGTGCAACGGCTGGCCACCATCGCCCACGGCGACGGGGTCTGCACCACCTATGTGCCGGCACCCGGTGCCGCATCGTCGCCCTCCCTGCGCAGCGCGGGTCCGGGTTCCGGTGCAGTGCCGACTGCCGGTACGTCCACCGAAGATTCAGCGTCCGCGCGTTAGGAAGCTCGCATGACTGACACCGTTTCGCACCCGGAGCTCGAAGGCCTGGGCACCTACGAGTACGGCTGGGCGGACCCGGATGCCGCCGGCTCCGTCGCCAAGCGCGGGCTCAGCGAGGACGTCGTCCGCGACATCTCGGCGAAGAAGAGCGAGTCCGAGTGGATGCTGAACCTGCGGCTCAAGGGCCTCAAGCTGTTCGGCAAGAAGCCCATGCCCACCTGGGGCTCGGACCTCACCGGCATCGACTTCGACAACATCAAGTACTTCGTGCGCTCGACCGAGAAGCAGGCCGAGTCCTGGGAGGACCTGCCCGCCGACATCAAGGCGACGTACGACCGGCTCGGCATCCCGGAGGCGGAGAAGCAGCGGCTGGTGGCCGGTGTGGCCGCGCAGTACGAGTCCGAGGTGGTCTACCACCAGATCCGTGAGGACCTGGAGGAGCAGGGTGTCATCTTCCTGGACACCGACACCGCGCTGAAGCAGCACCCGGAGATCTTCGAGGAGTACTTCGGCACCGTCATCCCGGCCGGCGACAACAAGTTCGCCGCGCTGAACACGGCGGTGTGGTCGGGCGGCTCCTTCATCTACGTGCCCAAGGGTGTCCACGTCGACATCCCGCTGCAGGCCTACTTCCGGATCAACACCGAGAACATGGGCCAGTTCGAGCGGACGCTGATCATCGTCGACGAGGACGCCTACGTCCACTACGTCGAGGGCTGCACCGCGCCGATCTACTCCTCGGACTCGCTGCACTCCGCGGTCGTGGAGATCATCGTCAAGAAGGGCGGCCGCTGCCGCTACACGACGATCCAGAACTGGTCGAACAACGTCTACAACCTGGTCACCAAGCGCGCCGTGGCGTACGAGGGCGCGACCATGGAGTGGATCGACGGCAACATCGGGTCCAAGGTCACCATGAAGTACCCGGCCGTCTACCTGATGGGCGAGCACGCCAAGGGCGAGACCCTGTCGATCGCCTTCGCCGGTGAGGGCCAGCACCAGGACGCCGGCGCCAAGATGGTCCACATGGCGCCGAACACCTCCTCCAACATCGTCTCCAAGTCGGTGGCGCGAGGCGGCGGCCGCACCTCCTACCGCGGTCTGATCGAGATCGGCGAGGGCTCCAAGGGCGCGAAGTCCAACGTGCTCTGCGACGCCCTGCTGGTCGACACCATCTCCCGCTCGGACACCTACCCGTACGTGGACGTCCGCGAGGACGACGTGTCGATGGGCCACGAGGCGACCGTCTCCAAGGTCAGCGAGGACCAGCTCTTCTACCTGATGAGCCGGGGCATGACCGAGTTCGAGGCGATGGCCATGATCGTCCGCGGCTTCGTCGAGCCGATCGCGCGCGAGCTGCCGATGGAGTACGCGCTGGAGCTGAACCGGCTGATCGAGCTGCAGATGGAGGGCTCCGTCGGCTGACGCACAGCCGCACGCAGTCCAGCCACCAACTTTGAGGAAGAGAGCACTACGACAGCCATGGCTGACACGCCTTTGAATGTCGCTGGGACCACCGCCGGTTCCACCACCGCCGGTTCGATCGAGGTCGGCACCGCCGGGGCGGGCGCGCAGCTCGCCGGCCCCGGCACCGGCCGCGCGACCGTCCAGCAGCCGATCGACGCCCGCGTCGCCGTCAAGCCCTCCTTCGAGGTCGGCGACTTCCCGGTGCCGACCGGCCGCGAGGAGGACTGGCGGTTCACCCCGCTGCACCGCCTGAAGGGCCTGCACGACGGCAGCGCCGCCGAGGCGGAGAAGGGCGCGGACAAGGTCGAGCTGAGCCTGCCGGACGGTGTCACCGCCGAGACCGTCGGCCGCGACGACGCCCGCCTGGGCAAGGCCGGCAAGCCGGTCGACCGGGTCGCCGCCCAGGCGTTCAGCGCCTTCGAGCAGGCGCTCGTGGTCACCGTGCCCAAGGAGACGGTGCTCACCGAGCCGGTGAAGATCGACGTGCACGGCGAGGGCGGCACCCGCTTCGCCCACGTGGTGATCGACGTCAAGCCGTTCGCCGAGGCCGTCGTGGTGATCAACCACACCGGGACGGGCACCCGCGCGGCCAACGTCGAGCTGCTGCTCGGCGACGGCGCCAAGCTGACCTTCGTCTCCGTCCAGGACTGGGACCGCGACGCGGTGCACACCGCCCAGCAGACCGCCCTGGTCGGCCGGGACGCCTCGCTGAAGTCCGTCGTGGTCACCTTCGGCGGCGACGTGGTCCGCATCCACCCGCGGGTCTCCTACTCCGCTCCCGGCGGCGAGGCCGAGCTGTTCGGCCTGTACTTCGCCGACGCCGGCCAGCACCTGGAGCACCGTCTGGTCATCGACCACGACACCCCGCACTGCCGCTCCAACGTCGTCTACAAGGGCGCGCTGCAGGGCCAGGACGCGCACGCCGTCTGGGTCGGCGACGTGCTGATCCGCGCCGCCGCCGAGGGCACCGACACCTACGAGCTCAACCGCAACCTGGTGCTCACCGACGGTGCCCGGGTCGACTCGATCCCCAACCTGGAGATCGAGACCGGCGAGATCGTCGGTGCCGGCCACGCCTCCGCGACCGGCCGCTTCGACGACGAGCAGCTGTTCTACCTGCGGGCCCGCGGCATCCCGGCCGACGAGGCCCGCCGCCTGGTGGTGCGCGGCTTCTTCGCCGAACTGGTCCAGCAGATCGGCGTCGCCGAGATCCAGGAGCAGCTCATGGAGAAGATCGAGGCCGAGCTGGAAGCGGCGGTCTGAGGCCGATGAGTTTTCTCCGTGCCTGCGCGCTGAGCGAGCTCCAGGAGGACGTGCCCCGGCGCGTCGACCTCAACGGCGTGCCCGTCTCGGTCGTCCGCACCGACGAGGGGGTGTTCGCGATCAACGACACCTGCTCGCACGCGAACGTCTCGCTGTCCGAGGGCGAGGTCGAGGACTGCATGATCGAGTGCTGGCTGCACGGCTCCAGCTTCGACCTGCGCACCGGCAAGCCCTCCGGACTGCCCGCCACCAAGCCGGTCGCTGTCTACCCCGTAAAGATCGAAGGGGACGATGTGCTCGTCTCCGTCAACCAGGAGTCCTGAGTACATATGGCAACCCTTGAAATCCGCGACCTGCACGTCTCCGTCGAGGCGGAGACCGGCCCCCGGGAGATCCTGAAGGGCGTCGACCTGACCGTGAAGCAGGGCGAGACCCACGCGATCATGGGTCCGAACGGCTCCGGCAAGTCGACCCTGGCGTACTCGCTGGCGGGACACCCCAAGTACACCGTCACCAGCGGCTCGGTGCTGCTGGACGGCGAGGACGTCCTGGAGATGTCCGTCGACGAGCGGGCCCGGGCCGGTGTCTTCCTGGCCATGCAGTACCCGGTCGAGGTCCCCGGCGTCTCGGTCTCCAACTTCCTGCGCACCGCCGCCACCGCCGTCCGCGGCGAGGCCCCGAAGCTGCGGCTCTGGGTCAAGGAGGTCAAGGCGGCGATGGCGGCCCTCCAGATGGACCCGGCCTTCGCCGAGCGCAACGTCAACGAGGGCTTCTCCGGCGGTGAGAAGAAGCGCCACGAGATCCTCCAGCTGGAGCTCCTCAAGCCGAAGATCGCGATCCTCGACGAGACCGACTCCGGTCTGGACGTCGACGCGCTGCGGGTCGTCTCCGAGGGCATCAACCGGGTCCGCTCGACCGGCGAGGTCGGCACCCTGCTGGTGACCCACTACACCCGCATCCTGCGCTACATCAAGCCCGACCACGTCCACGTCTTCTCGGCCGGCCGCATCGTCGAGTCCGGCGGCGCCGAGCTCGCCGACAAGCTGGAGGAAGAGGGCTACGAGTCCTACGTGAAGGGTGGCGCTTCCGAGTGATCCATACCCCCGAGACGAGTGGCCCCGCCACGGGCCTGCCGGGTCTGCTCGACACCGACGCGATCCGCAAGGACTTCCCCGTCCTGCAGCGCCTGCTGCACGACGACAAGCCCCTGGTCTACCTGGACAACGCCGCCACCTCGCAGAAGCCGCGCCAGGTGCTGGAGGCGCTGAACGCCTACTACGAGCGGCACAACGCCAACGTGCACCGCGGCGTCCACGTGCTCGCCGAGGAGGCCACGGCGCTGTACGAGGGCGCCCGTGACAAGGTCGCGGCCTTCGTCAACGCGCCGAGCCGCAACGAGGTGGTCTTCACCAAGAACGCCTCGGAGTCGCTCAACCTGGTCGCCAACATGCTGACCTGGGCGGACGAGCCGTACCGGGTGGACGCCGACTCCGAGATCGTCATCACGGAGATGGAGCACCACTCCAACATCGTCCCGTGGCAGCTGCTCTCGCAGCGCACCGGCGCGAAGCTGAAGTGGTTCGGGCTGACCGACGAGGGCCGGCTCGACCTGTCCAACATCGACGAGCTGATCACCGAGAAGACCAAGGTCGTCTCGTTCACCCTGGTCTCCAACCTGCTCGGCACGGTGAACCCGGTCGAGGCCATCGTGCGCAAGGCCCAGGACGTCGGTGCGCTGGTCGTCATCGACGCCTCGCAGGCCGCGCCGCACATGGTGCTGGACGTGCAGGCGCTGGAGGCCGACTTCGTCGCCTTCACCGGCCACAAGATGCTCGCCCCGACCGGCATCGGCGTGCTCTGGGGCCGCCAGGAGCTGCTGGAGGACCTCCCGCCGTTCCTCGGCGGTGGCGAGATGATCGAGACCGTCACCATGGGCTCGTCCACCTACGCCCCGGCGCCGCACAAGTTCGAGGCCGGCACCCCGCCGATCGCCCAGGCGGTCGGGCTCGGCGCGGCCATCGACTACCTGTCGAACATCGGCATGGACCGGATCGCCGCGCACGAGCACGCCATCACCGCGTACGCGGTGGAGCGGCTGCTGGAGGTCCCGGACCTGCGGATCATCGGTCCGCGCACGGCCGTGGACCGGGGCGCCGCGATCTCCTTCACGCTGGGCGACATCCACCCGCACGACGTGGGCCAGGTGCTGGACGAGCAGGGCATCGCCGTGCGCGTCGGCCACCACTGCGCGCGGCCGGTCTGCCTGCGGTACGGAATTCCCGCGACCACGCGGGCGTCGTTCTACCTGTACTCGACGCCGGGCGAGGTCGACGCCCTGATCGACGGCCTGCACCACGTCCGGAACTTCTTCGGCTGACGGGACGGCCCACGACATGAAGCTCGACTCGATGTACCAGGACATCATCCTGGACCACTACCGCAACCCGCACGGCAAGGGGCTGCGGGACGGCGACGCCGAGGTGCACCACGTCAACCCGACCTGCGGGGACGAGATCACCCTGCGGGTGCGGCTCGACGGGGCCACAGTCGTGGACGTCTCGTACGAGTCGCAGGGCTGTTCCATCAGCCAGGCCAGCGCCTCGGTGCTGAACGACCTGGTGGTCGGCAAGACCGTCGGCGAGGCGCAGGCCGTCCAGGAGGCCTTCCTGGAGCTGATGCAGAGCAAGGGCCAGGGCGAGGGGGACGAGGAGGTGCTGGAGGACGCGGTCGCGTTCGCCGGCGTCTCCAAGTACCCGGCCCGGGTCAAGTGCGCGCTGCTCAGCTGGATGGCCTGGAAGGACGCCACCGCCAAGGCCCTGGCCGAGCAGCCCGCCGTGCACGACCTGAACGACTGAAGCAGAAGAGGAGGACAGACACATGAGTGACACCGAGACGCCCGCCCCTTCCGCTGAGGAGGGTCCGACCGTCATCGTCGGCACCACCGCCGGCACCGTCTCCGTCGAGGACCTGACCGAGGCCCTGATGGACGTCGTCGACCCCGAGCTGGGCATCGACGTCGTCAACCTGGGCCTGATCTACGGCATCCACATCGACGAGTCCGACGTGGCCACCATCGACATGACGCTCACCTCGGCGGCCTGCCCGCTGACCGACGTCATCGAGGACCAGGCGAAGACCGCCACCGACGGCCTCGTCCAGGACCTGCGCATCAACTGGGTCTGGATGCCGCCGTGGGGCCCGGACAAGATCACCGACGACGGCCGCGAGCAGCTCCGCGCCCTCGGCTTCAACGTCTGACGGACGTCCTGCGTCAACCCGCTGCCGCGCGAGTCTCTCCTTCGGGGGAATCATTCGCGCGGCAGTGGTATATCTGCGAGCGGGCGGCCACGCTGGTGGCGCGACCGCGAAGGGAGCGACGGGATGGCTGTGGAAGCAATCGGGCACTGGACGTTGCCCGCCTCGCCGTATGCCATGTGGGTCCGGGGGGAGCTGGAGGCGTACCTGCGCATCCCGGACGACGGCACACGGGTCGAGGTGATCGGAGGGGAGTTCGTCGTGTCACCGGCGCCTGTGTACCTGCATGCGGGGATCCTCACGGACATCCAGGAGGCGGTGTTGTCCGCCAGAGTGGCGGACGCGGCATTCCCCTGGCGTGCCGTGCAGACCGTCAACCTCGATCTGGTGGAGATCGGCGACGGCTACATCCCCGACATGGTGGTCGTCCACCAGGACACCGACGCCAAGAGCAGGGCGGAGGACGTGCTCTTCCTGCAGCCGCAGGACCTCGACCTGGTGATCGAGGTGACCTCGCCGTCCAACGCCCGCAACGACCGCCGTCCGCTGCTCGGCCGTCGACTCAAGCCCACCAAGTGGAGCGGGTACGCGCGGACGGGCGTGCCGTATTACCTCCTGGTCGACCGTGATCCGGGGCAGCCCGGCATCACCCTGTTCGGTGAGCCGGACCGGGGCGAGGGGAGCTACCGGGTGCTCGGCGAGTGGAAGTTCGGTGAGCCGCTGCGGCTGCCGGAGCCGTTCGGGTTCGAGGTCTCCACGGAGACCTGGAAGCCCTGGGCGGAGTAGGTCCGGGAACGCCGCTGCCCGGTACGGGATCCGTACCGGGCAGCGGCGTTCCCGTCGGTCAGGCGGTGCGGGGCCGGCGGGCGACGGCGACGGCCAGGGCGACGCAGAGGACGGCGGCGAGGCCGACGAAGCCGCTGGTGGCCGGGAGCAGGCCGTAGCGCTGGACGAGGGCGCCGACGCCGACGATCGGCAGCGAGCTGCCGAGGTAGACGATGACCCAGAGGGAGCTGAGCTCGGAGCCCCGGCGTTCCGGGTTCATCGCGGCCACCGCGCCGGTGAACAGCGAGCGGAAGGCGACCCCCTGGCAGGAGCCGCCGAGGACGCTGCCGATGAACAGCAGCGCCGGTGTGCCGGTGTACTGGGCGGTGACGACCAGGCCGAGGCCGGTCGCCAGACCGGTCATGCCGAGGGCGATGACCAGCCGGTCGGCGGTCGGCGGGACGAGCAGCTGGGCCACGGCGGAGGAGCCGAGCAGCAGCGCGGCCACCACGGCGCCGGTCAGCCGGGAGTCGGTGTGCAGCAGCTTGGCGGAGAAGGCCGGGGCCAGGCTGAGGTAGACGCCGAAGACCGCGTAGGAGATGAACCCGGCGGCCGAGGCCAGCAGGAACGCCCGGCGGCCGGTGGACGGCAGGGCGAGGCGCTGGGGGCGCAGGTGCGCCGGGGTGGTGATGCGCGGCGGGGAGGCCGGCGGGCGGCTGCGGCCGGGCATCCGGGGGTGGACCAGCGCGAGCGGCACGCAGAGCGCGAGCAGGGCGACGGCGTGCAGCAGGAAGGGCGTCATCAGCGGGTCGGAGCCGCCGGCCAGCAGGGCGCCGACCACCGGGCCGATCGCCACGCCGCCCGCCGAACAGGCCAGGGTGAGCTTGGCCGCCAGCGTGGGGTGGTCGGGCAGCAGGTCGCCGAGGGCGGCTCCGGCGGCGCCGGTGGACAGGCCCACCGCGACGCCCTGGACGGCGCGGCCGAGGGCGAGCTGCCAGAAGCTGCCCGAGGTGGCGAAGACGACGTCCCCGGCGGCGGCCAGGGCCACGGCGGGCAGGATCAGCGCGCGCCGGCCGAGGTGGTCGGACCAGTGGCCGACCGCGGCGAGCACCGGGACCAGCGCGAACACGTACACCGTGAAGAGGATCGTGGTGTCGAGCGCGGTCAGCGAGAGCCGCTGCTGGAGCAGCGGGTAGATCGGCGTGGCCAGGTTGGCACCGATCAGCATGAGGAGGAGGGCGCCGGCGACGAGGCCGACGCGGACGCCGCGGAGCGCGTTCCATCGGCTGATCGCGGCGAGCTGGAGCTGGGCGCGCGGGGCGAGCTCCAGGGGAAGCAGGGCCTCCGACAGTCGGCGTCCGTCGAACTGCGCGGTGCGCAGGCCGGAGCCGGCAGGGGAGAGGTCCGCCATGGCAGGGGTCTCCTGTGGCCGGGCGCCACCAAGGTCGGCGGGGTGTGCCGGCGCGCCCGTCCGGTGGCGCTGTGGTGGTGGCCTCGGTGCGGGGACTTCCTGGTGGAGCGGGTGAGCATGGGACCCTCCGTCCCGGAGCCGGGCGAGGAGGGTGGAGGGGCTTCGTTGCCCGGTGGCCCGCGCGGGGTGTGCACGGTGCCGATTCGAAGGATAAGGGGTGGGCGCACGGTTGCGGCGCGCGCCCCTGGAGGCCGGGCATCGGGGGTGCCCGGCCTATACGCTGAGGTAGTGGACCGGCACAGGGAGCTGATCCACTGCGGCCGGAACGGATCGGCCGACCGCTGGCTGTAGGGAGAACGCGCGACAATGGCCGGACGACGTCGTAAGAACGCTGGGGCTTCGTCGGCGGGTGCGCCGGACGAGGGGGCGGTCGGCGCTGTGCTGCCCGCCGACCTGGAGCTGCAGGACCTCTATGGGGCGTTCGCCGCGCACGGGCTGGACGACGAAGACCTGGACGACGCCGCCGTGCTGGTGCCACCGGTCCGGCTGCCGGCCGAGTCCGAGCTGGCCGACCAGGCGAAGGCCGTGCCGATGTTCGGGTACGCGCTGAAGCTGGCCCGCTGGACGGCCCCGCACCGGGAGGTGGACGAGTTCGGCGACCTCACCGGTCCGGACCGGGCGCCCGCCGCCCGGCTGCTCGGCCTCGCGCCCGAGCAGGGGGAGGCGCCGGAGGAGGCCGTGGTCGAGGCGATGCGGGCCTGGTCGCTGGCCTGCGACCTGGACCTCATCGAGATCGGCACCACCGCCGCCGGTGAGCACGTGGCCATTCCCGGGCCGGACCTGGAGCCGGCCGAGCGGGGGGACGCGGAGACCGTCCTGGAGCTCTGGCTGACCGCCGCCGGGATCGTCCGGGAGCTGGCCGTGGAGGCCGACTCGCTGCCGGAGGAGGAGGCCGCCGAGGAGGCGGCCGAGCGCGCCGGGGCCGCGGCGGAGCCGGAGCCGGAGTCGGAGGACGACGACGACGAGGAGCGGCTGGCGCGGGTCGAGGAGGCCCGGGAGGAGGCCGCCGAGCTGCTCGACGAGGCGCTCCAGGTGCTCTACGAGACGACCGCCTTCGCCGACCCGGGCACCGAGACCGTGCCGCTGGGCGTGCTGGCCGCGCTGCTGGTCGTCCCGGAGGGCGAGGAGCCGAGCGAGGAACTGCTCGGGGACATCACCGATGTGATGGTCGCGCTGGACCCGATGCTGAACGACCTCGCCGAACTCGGCGTGCTGGACTACCGCCCGATCGACCCGGAGCTGTTCGACGAGGAGGAGGGGGAGGAGCCCCTCGGCGGCGGGGTCGGCGACGAGCCGCTGGACGAGGAGGAGTCGGCCCGCTTCGGCCTGGTCCGGCTCACCCCGCTCGGCCAGTACGGCATCCGGCAGTGGCTGCTGGAGGACGGCTACGACGCGCCGCTGGTCGGCGAGCTGGCCCAGGGGGATGCCGCCGAGCTGCTGCGCGGGATCTGCGAGGCCGCCAACGTGCTGCCCGAGGAGGAGCTGCAGGTCTGGGTGACCGGCCGGGAGCCGGTGGACGCGGCCCGCGAGCTGCTCGCGGCGTCGCGCGGCAACGACGCGTACGCCCCGATGCGCCGGATGCTCAGCCGGCTGGCGCTGGGCATGATCGGCCGGCCCGCCGAGCCCGCCGTCCGGGAGGTGCTGGACGACCCGGAGCTGGGCGGGGCCGCACGGGCCTGGCTGGTGGATCTCGGCGCCACCGATGTGCCCGCGCCGGAGCGGGGGATGGCGCTGTGGACGGTGATCGACACCTTCGCCGCCCAGCTGCTCGACACCGGCGGCGACGCCGAACTGCTTCGCGAGCTGATCGCCGACCTGCCGGTGACCGGCAACCCGGCGAGCTACTTCGGCGAGCTCTGGCGGGTCGACCACCCCTACACGGCGGACGTGCTGGAGGCGGTCGGCGAGCTGCACCTCGACCGGACGGTGGCCAAGGAGGCCCGCAAGGCGGCCTTCAAGGCGCGTTCGAAGAGCTGAGGGCCCAGGGGGCGTGCGGGGCCGGGCCGGCCGGGGCGGGATGCCCGGCCGGTCACGGCAGGTCCAGTGAGCCCTCCGCGGTGAACGGGAAGAACGGGTTGTGGGCCAGCTCCCACAGGTGGCCGTCCGGGTCCTCGAAGTAGCCCGAGTAGCCGCCCCAGCTGGTCGCGGTCGGGGGCTTGACCACCGTGGCGCCCGCCTCGACGGCCGTCCGCAGGGCGGCGTCCACGCGCTCGGTCGACTCCAGGTTCACCGCGAGGGTGACGCCCCGGAACGACGGCTCGCCGAGGGCGGGGACCCCGGCGTCGGCGGCCAGCTCGTCGGTCGGGAAGAGGCCGAGCACCGAGTCGGCGGTGCGGAACCAGACGATCTCCGGGCTGGAGACCGACGAGCGGCGCCACCCGAGGTCCTCGTAGAACCGGGCGCTGCGGTCGAGATCGGTCACCCCGAGGGTGACGATGCTGATGCGGGCGGGAAAGTCCTGGGTTGCTGTCATGCCCGACAGCGTAGGAAGCGGCACTGACAAACGCGCGTCCTGACACGACGGCGCGGGTGGCGATCCGTCCGGCGGGGCAAAGGAGCTGATGACCCGGCAGGTCGGGCCACGTATCGTGTCCCGCAGGCGGTGTGCGGGCGGCGAGGACACGGGGGTGCGGCGCGGGATGACGCGGGAGAGCGGTGGCAGGCAGGACGGTCTCCGGGGGGACGGCGCGCGGTGGATGGACCCGTGCGGACGGGAGGACCGCTTCACCGACCAGGAGGAGTTCTCCCGCCGCACCCTGGCCGCGGCCGGCTTCCCGGTGTACGGCGTCGTGCGCGGCGCCGACCCGGGCGGTGACGCGCTGACCGCGTTCGAGACCTGTGACGGCCGGCTGTCCTGGGTCGAGGTCTGCTCCGGCGACTGGACCTCCGCCGACGGCCCGTACGTCACGGTGCGCACCTACCGTCCCGGGGCCGACCGGCCGGGCGCGCTGCCCGAGTTGGAGGACGTGGTCGAGGACGAGCGCGACCGGGTCTACGAGCAGCTCGGCGTCGACGAGGGCGACTGCCCCGGCCGGGTCCGGGCGCTGCGCGAGTGGATCACCGTGGACGGCGAGCCGTGCGCGGTGGAGGTCCACGAGGACCTGCGCGACCCCTGGGACCGGCCGGACGCCCCGCTGCCCGGCCTCGGCGCCGCCCCCGGTGCCGGCCCGGTCTGGGCGGGCCGGTTCCGGGTGGACGGGCTGACCGTCACGGTCTGCGGGCGCGGGGTGGTGCCGGGCAGCCTCGAACTGGCCCCGATCCAGGACGTCGAGCGGCATCTGCGCGGCCGGACGGCGCTGCTGCGCGGCCTCGCCGCCCGCCGGGCCCGGTACGTCCCGGTCGAGGAGCGCGAACTCCCGCCGACGGTCGGGCTGGAGGCGCACCGGGCGGTGATCGAGCACGGCATCGCCGAGTCCGCGGCGATCGAGGCGCAGGTCCGGGCAGGGCGCACGCCGCGGCTGCCGCGCGGGCTGCGCGGCGAGACCGGCGCGCTGCGCTGGGAGGCCGCGGTCCGCCAGCAGATGCGGCTCGGCTCGGAGAGCCGGGAGGAGGCGGTCGCGGCGGTCACGGCGATGGTCAACCACCTCAACCGGCTGTCCCGGCAGACCCAGTGGGTGGTCGGCACGGTGGAGGGGGTGGCCGCGGTCGAGGAGGTCATCCGCTACACGGTCTTCGCCAGCGAGGTGGCGAGCCTGCCCGCGCAGCGTGCCTGGGAGCAGCTCTGGCGGGACCGGGCGGACGGTGCCGGCGCGGCGGGCGACGGCTGGGAGGAGGAGCGGATCGGCGAGCAGCTCTGGCTCGCGGCCTGGGAGCAGTGGCGGGCGGCCCGCGCGGGGCGGTGAGCGCCGCCGACGGACCGCCGTGCGGGGTGCCGCTCCGTTCCGCGGCTGTTCTCCGGCTCCGTTTCCGCGGCTGTTCGGTGGCGCTGTTCCGTGGCTGTTCGGTGGCGCTGTTCCGCGGTTCTGTTCTGCGGCGCGGCCGTGACCTGCGGTGCACGGGGCAAAGAACGGGTCATGGATTCGAATACGGTCGGCAAATGAACACCCGGACGCGGTGTCCGCTTCACCGGGCGTTCATCACACCGGCGGAGTCTGCAGGCGTCGACGAGCTACCTCGACACCTCGCACGCCACGTACCGGGCTCCGCTCCGGTCGGCGCCCCACCTCTCAGGAGTGACTCACATGTCGCTGTCCCGTCGGGACTTCGTCAACCGTTCCACCCTCGTCGGGGCCGGCGTGCTGATCGCCGGTAGCGCCGAGGCGCTGGCCAGCGCCCCGGGCGCGATCGCCGCCCCGGTCGGCGGCGAGGTGCGGGACGCCGCGACCGCCGACGCCGAGCGTGCCGCGGTCGGCTACGGCGCGCTGGTCAAGGACCCGGAGAACCTGCTCGCGCTGCCCAAGGGCTTCAGCTACAAGGTGGTGAACCGCGCGGGCGTCACCAAGCTGCGCACCGGCGAGTTCACGCCCAGCAACCACGACGGCACCTCCGCCTTCGAGGACGAGCGCGGCGGCAACCTGCTGGTCGTCAACCACGAGCTGAGCGGCGCCCGCTCCGGCTGGGCGTACCCGGTGCCGCTGACCGAGGGCCACGTCTACGACCCGGGCGCGGCCGGCGGCTGCACCATCGTGCACGCCAAGCGCAACGGCACGGTCGAGCAGTGGGTCGGCATCGCCGGCACCGCCACCAACTGCGCCGGTGGCGTGAGCCCGTGGGGCACCTGGCTGTCCGGCGAGGAGACCGAGGACAAGGCCGGCAAGAACGGCTTCACCAAGGACCACGGCTACATCTTCGAGGTCGACCCGTTCGACGACGAGTACAACCTCGACCCCAAGCCCGTGAAGGCCTTCGGCCGTTACGCGCACGAGGCCGTCGTGGTGGACCCGAAGCGCGGCCACGTCTACCTGACCGAGGACGCCTCGAACCCCAACGGGCTGCTGTTCCGCTGGACCCCGCCGGCCGGCTTCAAGCACGGCCGCTACCAGCTGCGCAAGCTCGCCGACGACGCCGGCACGCTGGAGGCCTTCAAGGTCTTCGACGCGCAGGGCAAGTTCATCGACGACCTGTCGCGCGCCACCAAGGTCGGCACCACCTACGGCGTGGACTGGGTCAAGGTCCAGGACCGCGACGCCAGGACCGTCTCCGTCCGCAAGCAGTTCAAGGACGGCGAGGTCACCCGCGCCCGCAAGCTGGAGGGCATGTGGTGGGGTGACGGCGGCTTCTACTTCGTCTCCAGCTTCGCCCGCTCGGAGAGCCCGCTCCAGCACGACGGCCAGGTCTGGTTCTTCAACCCCGTCCGCCGCACCATCACCCTGAAGGTGCTGCTCGGCGTCAACACCGACGTCTGGGGCGACCACGACAACTTCGACGGCCCGGACAACATCACCGTCTCGCCGTACGGCGGCATCGTGATCGCCGAGGACGGCGAGGGCGTCTCGCACCTGTTCGGTGCCACCGAGGACGGGCTGACCTACCCGATCGCCCGCAACGAGCTCAACATCGGCTCCGCAGAGAAGCCGGAGTTCAGCGAGTTCACCGGCGTCACCTTCTCGGACGACGGCAAGACGCTGTTCGCCAACATCCAGACCCCGGGCATCCAGCTGGCCATCACCGGCCCGTGGCACCGCCTGAACGAGCACAAGCGCGGTCAGGGCTACGGCGCCTGATCAGGCTGAGGCCGGGAGGGGCCCGCTCCGGCGGGCCCCTCCCGGCTTTCCCGATCGTGTTGTCCCGATCGTGCTTTCCTGGTCCGGCTTGCCCGAGCCCCCGGAGGCGGGCGTCGTGCCGGGGCGCGGGCGTCACTCCTCCGGCAGGCGCAGCTGGAGCATGGCCAGCAGGCGCTGCTGCGGCTGCGCGAGGTCGACACCGGTGAGCTGCTCGGCCCGGCGCACCCGGTACCGCAGGGTGTTGGGGTGGATGTGCAGGGCGTCCGCCGCGACCCGGACCTCGCCCAGCGCGTCCAGCCAGGCCAGCACCGACTCGGCGAGCCGGGTGCCGTGCCGGCGGTCGTACGCGGTCAGGGCGGTCAGCCGCGGGTCGCGCAGGCCCGAGCGCTCCTGCAGCAGGGCCAGCATCTCGCTGACCAGGACCTCCGCCTGGACGTCGATCAGTGCGGCGACCTCCAGGTCCACCCCGCCCCGGCCCATGGCGTCCAGGATCCGGTCCGCCTGCGCCCGGGAGTCGGGCACCTGGGCCAGGCCGTCCACCGTGGAGCCGATCGCCGCCCGCAGCGGGACGCCCAGGTGGTCCCGGGCCGCCTCCACCACCTCCTGCGCCCAGTCGCGGACCGTCGTCATCGGCAGGCCGGCCGGCAGCTCGGGCAGCAGCACGTAGACCCGGGACTCGATCGGGGCGAGCAGCGCGCTGCGGTGGCGGGCGGCGGTGTGCACCGAGATCAGGCCGGTCACCTCGGCGCGGGTCAGCGCCTCGGTGGTCGGCGCGCTGTACGCCAGCACGGTGGCGGGCCGGCGCAGGTCCAGGCCCAGATGGGTGGCGAGCGACTGCGGCCCGGTCGAGCCCTCCAGCAGGCCGGTGAGCAGGGTGCGGGTCAGCCGGACGTCCGCCGACAGCTCCCGCCGCCGCCGGACCAGCTGCGCCGCCGCCACCCGGGCCGCGCCGACCAGCGCCTGCTCGGCGAGCGGCGCCAGCGGCTGGGCGCCCTCCTGCACCCAGATCGTCCCGAGCGGCTGGGCGCCGGTCCGGATGCCGATCGCCAGACGCCGGCGCAGGCCCAGCTCCGGGTGCGGGTCCACCGCGATGGCCGAGTCCGAGGTGCGCAGGTGCTGGAAGATCCCCCACTCGCGCAGCTTGGAGAGGTAGGGCTCGGGGCCCTGCCAGCCGAGGATGGAGAGCCGGCGCAGGTCGTCCACCTCGTCGGAGTCCGAGGAGCGGGAGTAGGCCAGCACCCGGCTGGAGGTGTCCTCGATCGAGACGATGCCGTGGGTGAGCACGGCGACGGTCTGGGCGAGCGAGAAGAGGTCGCCCGCGTTGTGCTCGGGGGCGCCCGCGGCGTCCGCGGTGTCCGGGCCGGCGATGATCGCCCGGGCGAGCGAGTCCAGGTGCTCCCACCGGGTCTCCCGGCGGACCGAGAGCAGCGCCACCCCCGCCTCGGTGGCCGCCTCCCGCAGCGCGTCGGCCTGGCCGGGGCCGTCCAGCTTCACCGCGACCGCGGCGGCGCCCGCCCGGCCGGCCGCGCGCAGCGCGGGGAGCGCGGCCCGGCCCCGGGCACCGATGGCGAGCACGAGTTCGCCGGGAGCGGCGGTGGGAGGGTCCTCCGGGTCGAGGATCGCGACGTCGCGCACCGCGACGTCCAGGCCCAGCGGGGCGGCCTGGAGCTCGACCAGCGGTTCGCCGAGGGACATCAGCAGCTGACGGAGCGGGAGGCCGGCGGGCTGCGACACCGGAGGCTCCTTCACGCTCGTGCGAACCGGGGCGGATCAGTGCGAATGGTGCGAACGGACCGTCGAGCATCGTGCGAACGGACCATCGCGTACCGCCGATTTTAGCGGGGCGGACAGGCCTCGGGAGTGGGCGAGCGGCCCGGCCGGCGGCCGGCGGGTCCGGTGGCCCGCCCGGCGGTGGCCGTGACCGCGCCGTGACCCCTTCGTCGGGCCGGACAACGCCGTACGGGGGACTTTAGCCGCCCGGCCAATCAAGTGGAGCCCGGTGCAGGAATAGCGTTCGTCCTGTGGCCGACGTGCGACCCGCGTCGGCATCCCCCGCATGAACCGAAGGAGAGCGTGCGCTCATGGATGCTGTGACCCAGGTCCCCGCGCCGGTGAACGAGCCGGTCCACAGCTACGCCCCCGGCAGCCCCGAACGGGCCCGCCTGGAGGCCAAGCTGAAGGAGCTGGGCGGCCAGGAGCCGGTCCAGCTGACCATGACGATCAACGGTGAGCGCCGCCTCGGCGGCGGCACCGAGATCCACGTCGTCCAGCCGCACAACCACGCGGCGAGGCTCGGAACGCTGCGCAACGCCACCCAGGCCGACGCGCAGGACGCCATCGACGCTGCCCTGGCCGCCGCTCCGGCCTGGCAGGCGCTCTCCTTCGACTCGCGCGCCGCGATCTTCCTCCGGGCCGCCGACCTGCTGGCCGGCCCCTGGCGCGAGACGCTGGCCGCGGCCACCATGCTCGGCCAGTCCAAGACCGCGCAGCAGGCCGAGATCGACACCCCCTGCGAGCTGGTCGACTTCCTGCGCTTCAACGTGCACTTCGCCCGGCAGATCCTGGCCGAGCAGCCGATCTCCTCGGACGGGGTCTGGAACCGCAGCGACCACCGCCCGCTGGAGGGCTTCGTCTACGCGATCACCCCGTTCAACTTCACCGCCATCGCCGGCAACCTGCCGACCGCGCCGGCGCTGATGGGCAACGTGGTGCTCTGGAAGCCCTCCCCGACCCAGCAGTTCTCCGCGCACCTGCTGATGCAGCTGCTGGAGGAGGCCGGGCTGCCCAAGGGCGTCATCAACATGGTGACCGGCGACGGCCTGGACGTCTCCGCCGTCGCGCTGAAGCACCCGGCGCTGGCCGGCATCCACTTCACCGGCTCCACCCCGACCTTCCAGCACCTGTGGCGCACCGTCGGCGAGAACATCTCCGGCTACCGCACCTACCCGCGGATCGTCGGCGAGACCGGCGGCAAGGACTTCCTGGTCGCCCACCCGTCCGCCGACCCGGCCGTGCTGAAGACCGCGATGACCCGCGGCGCCTTCGAGTTCCAGGGCCAGAAGTGCTCGGCGCTCTCCCGCGCCTACGTCCCGGCCTCGCTCTGGGCCGGCCTCAAGGACGCCTTCCGCGACGAGGTCGAGGGCCTCACCATGGGCGACGTCAACGACCTGTCGAACTTCATGTCGGCCGTCATCGACGACCGCGCGTTCGCCAAGAACAAGGCCGCGATCGACCGGGCCCGGGCGGACGACTCCGTCGAGGTGCTGGCCGGCGGCACGTACGACGACTCGGTGGGCTACTTCGTCCGCCCGACCGTGCTGGTCTGCGCGGACCCGGCGAGCGAGTACTTCAAGGACGAGTACTTCGGCCCGATCCTCGCCGTCCACGTCTACGAGGACGAGAAGTACGAGGAGATGCTGGCCCAGATGGAGTCGGTGTCGCCCTACGGCCTGACCGGCTCGATCATCTCCCAGGACCGCGCGGCCGCCCAGGACGCGATGCACAAGCTGCGGTTCGCGGCCGGCAACTTCTACATCAACGACAAGCCGACCGGCGCGGTCGTCGGCCAGCAGCCCTTCGGCGGCGGCCGGGCGTCCGGGACCAACGACAAGGCGGGCGCCAAGCAGAACCTGGCGCGCTGGACCTCGACCCGTTCGGTCAAGGAGACCTTCGTCCCGCCGACCGACTACCGCTACCCGCACATGGGCTGAGTGCCCCGCCGACGCCCGGTCCCGCAGCCGGGTGTCCCCGCGGGGGCGGGCGGCCCCACCCCCTGGCCGCCCGCCCCCGCCACCTCCTTCTGCCACCCTTAGAAGCACCAGCTCCAGGAGTCACGATGCTCCGTTCCGCCCTTCTCGCGGCCTCCCGCTCCCCGCAGGTCCGCACCGTCGTCGAGAAGTTCCCGCCGACCCACGCGATAGTCGAGCGGTTCGTCGCCGGCGAGGCCCTCGACGACGCCGTCACCGCCTGCGACGACCTGGTCGCCACCGGCCGCAAGGTCACCCTGGACCACCTCGGTGAGGACACCAAGGACGCCGCCCAGGCCGCCGGGACCGCCGAGGCGTACGAGCACCTGCTCGCCGCGCTCAAGGACACCGGCCTGGCGGCCGGCGCCGAGGTCTCGGTGAAGCTGTCGGCCGTCGGCCAGTTCCTGCCGGTGGACGGCGAGAAGATCGCGCTGGAGAACGCCCGCCGGATCTGCGAGGCGGCCGCCGACGCGGGCACCACGGTGACCCTCGACATGGAGGACCACACCACCACGGACTCCACCCTCGCCATCGCGCGGGAGCTGCGGGCCGACTTCCCCTGGCTGGGCGTCGTGCTCCAGGCCTACCTGCGCCGCACCGAGGCCGACTGCCGCGAGTTCTCCGGCCCCGGCTCCCGCGTGCGGCTCTGCAAGGGCGCCTACAAGGAGCCCGAGTCGGTCGCCTTCCAGGGCAAGCACGAGGTGGACCTCGCCTACGTCCGCGCGCTGAAGATCCTGATGGCCGGCGAGGGCTACCCGATGATCGCCTCGCACGACCCCAACATGATCAAGATCGCCGGCCAGCTCGCCCAGTGGAACGGCCGCGAGCGCGACTCCTTCGAGTACCAGATGCTGTTCGGCATCCGCCCCGAGGAGCAGCTGCGCCTGGCCGGCGACGGCAACACCATGCGGGTGTACCTGCCGTACGGCGAGGAGTGGTACGGCTACTTCATGCGCCGCCTCGCCGAGCGCCCGGCCAACCTGACCTTCTTCCTGCGGGCCATGGCGACCCGCGGCTGAGGCCCCTGCCGTACGGACGGCCCGCACCCCTTGTGGAAGGGGGGTGCGGGCCGTCCGTCGTCGGGGGCGGCGGGGCGGCCTAGGATCGGGGGCGGTGAAGTGTGGTCGGGTCGCGTCGAGTTGGGCAGGTGACTGAGGTGCTGAAGGCCTTCGCGGAGTTGTCGACGCCGTTGGTGGCGGATGCGTGTGTGCGGGTGGGGGTGGGGTTGCGGGTGGCGCCGGCGGGGGTCGGGCCGGTGGTGGCGGGGCGCCGGGTCGCGGGGCGGGTGCTGCCGGTGCGGCACTACGGGAGCGTGGACGTGTTCCTGGAGGCGTTCGGCGCGGCCGAGCCCGGGGACGTGCTGGTCGTCGACAACGGCGGGCGGGTCGACGAGGCCTGCGTCGGGGACCTCGCGGTACTGGAGGCGAAGGCCGCCGGGGTGGCCGGGGTGGTGGTGTGGGGCCTGCACCGGGACACGCCGGAGCTGGTGGAGATCGGGCTGCCGCTGTTCAGCTACGGCGCGCTGCCGCTGGGCCCGTTGCGGCTCGACGAGCGGGAGCCGGAGGCGCTGGTCACCGCCCGGTTCGGGACGCACCTGGTGAGCGCCGGGGACGTGGTGTTCGGGGACGCCGACGGCGTGCTGTTCGTGCCGGCCGCCCGGGTCGACGAGGTGCTGGAGGTGGCGGGCGGGATCGCGCGCACGGAGCGCGCGCAGGCCGAGCGGATCCGCTCGGGCGACACGCTGCGCCGGCAGACCGCGTTCGACGACTACCTGGTGCGGCGGGCCGCCGATCCGTCGTACAGCTTCCGCCAGCACCTGCGACGGGTCGGCGGCGCGATCGAGGAGTAGCGGGCGGCGGGCCGGAGTTCAGAGCGCGCGGTGCATGACGTGCAGGCCGACGTACCCGTGGACGGGGTGGCGGAAGCCCTCGGGGAGGGTGCCCAGGATCTCGAAGCCGAGCGACCGGTACAGCCCCACCGCGCGCTCGTTGCTCGCCACCACGGCGTTGAACTGCATGGCGCGGTAGCCCGCCGCACGCGCCCAGTCCAGGGTGTACTCGGTGAGCGCGCGCCCGACGCCCCGGCCGGAGTGCGCCGGGTCGACCATGTAGCTGGCGCTCGCGATGTGCGAGCCGTTGCCCTGGTGGTTGCGGTTCATCTTGGCGCTGCCGAGGACGGTGCCGTCCTCGGCGACCGCGACCACGGTGCGGCTCGGGGCGGGGAGGAGCCACCACTCACGGCCCTGCTCGAAGGTCAGGTCGAGCGGGTAGGTGAACGTCTCGCCCGCGGCGGCGATGACGTGGAAGAACGGCCAGATGGACGGCCAGTCCTCGGGGGTGGCTTCCCTGATCAACATCCGGACAGGATGGCACGCCGACCGGCCGCCGGCCAGCGGTTTTCGGGTGCCCGGGCGGTGGGCCCGGGCACCCGGGGGGTCAGAGCATCGAGGCGGCGGGCTTGACCATGGCGCGGGCGGTCTTGGCGTCCACGTACTCGCCGATCGCGGTCATCACCCACTCGCCGGAGTACTGGCGGACCAGCTTGCACATCACCACGCCGGTGTGCGGCTCGGACTGGGTGAGGTCGAAGCGGACCAGCTCCTGGTCCGAACCGGCGTCCACCAGGCGGCAGTAGGCGTTCTTGACGTCGGTGAACTTCTGGCCGGAGAAGGAGTTGACCACGAAGACCAGGCCGCAGACCTCGGGCGGCAGGCCGTCCAGGTGGACGGTGATCGACTCGTCGTCACCGCCGCCCGCGCCCGTGAGGTTGTCGCCGGAGTGGGCGACGGCGCCGTTGAAGATCCCCAGCTTCATGAACCAGGCGGTGTCCAGCTTCTCCCGCTTGGCGTCGAAGGCGATGCAGGAGGCGTCCAGGTCGATGTTGCGGCCGCGGCCGGCGGGCTCCCAGCCGAGTCCCATCCGGACGGAGGAGAGGAAGGGCTTGCCGTTCTTCTCCAGGGAGACCGAGCCGCCCTTGGTGAGGTTCACCCGGCCCTTGTCCAGGGTGATCTTGGTGAGGGCCGGCGGGGCGGCGGGCGCCGCGGGCGGGGCCGGCGGCATCGGGGGAGCGCTCTGCGGCAGCGGCGGGGCGACCGGGGCCGGGGCGGGAGCCGGGGCCGGGGCGGTGACCGGCGGGGCGACCGGGGCGGCGGTGGCGGCCGCCGGGGCGGGCTCGTCCTCCACGGTGACGCCGAAGTCGGTGGCGATGCCCGCCAGGCCGTTGGCGTAGCCCTGGCCGACCGCCCGGACCTTCCAGGCGCCGCCGCGCTGGTAGACCTCGACCACGATCAGCGCGGTCTCGCGGCCCAGCTGGGGAGCGGTGAAGGTGACCAGGACCTGGCCGGAGTCGGCGTCCCGGACCGTCGCGGTCGGCTCGATGCCGGCGAAGGTGGCGCCGGCCTCGTCGGGGCTCGCCGTGACGACGATCTTGGTGATGCCGGCCGGGACGGCGGCGGTGTCGATGGTGATCGCGTCCGGGGTCCCGCCGGAGGCCGGGCGGTGGGTGACACCGGGGCCGTGCGGGGCGTTGAAGAACACGAAGTCGGCGTCCGAGCGGACCTTTCCGGCCTCGGTCAGCAGCAGGCCGGAGACGTCCAGCGCCTTGGGTGCGGTGACCTCGACGGTCACCCGCGCGGCGGTCAGCGGGGCGTTGCCGCCTTGGGTCAGGACCGTGGACACGAACTCCTCCTCGGATGCGGTGGCACGGCGTGCGGGACCCGAGTCGGGGCGCCGTGCCGAGTGGTACCCACAGTAACGAACGGGGTTGTCGAGACGAGCCCGATCAAGGCGGTGACCTGTCGGGTTGTCGGACGGTCGGTCAGCTCGGTCCGACGGCGAACGCTCCCAGCGCGGCGACGGCCCGCGGGTGGTGGATGCCGAACGCCGAGGCGCTCCAGCTCTCGGCCGGGGCGGCCTTGCCGGGGCCGGTGGGCGCGCTCTCCCCGCGCCCCGGTGCGGCCGGTGCGGGCGCGGCACCGGGGACGCCGGTGGTGGGCGCGCCGGTGGCGGGTGCCTCGGTGCCCGGCGTCGCGGCCGGGCGGGTGTGCCGGACGCCGAAGGTGTAGCGGCCGGGCGGGACGTCGGTGCCGGGCGGGGTGGTGAAGCGGTAGACCAGGGTGCCGCGTTCGTGGTGGGTGGTGACCACGGCGCCGGCCAGGTCGGTCCAGGCGGTGCCGGAGGGGGAGGTTGCGGCGGTGGCGTCCGGTGCCGGACCGCCCGGGGCCGCCGCGTCCGGCGCGAGCCGGAGTTCGGCCTGCAGCGCGGTGAGCGGCTCGGTGACGGTCAGGGTGAGGACGTGCCGGGTGCCGTCGCGGCCGAGCGACTGGACCAGTGCGGCGCCGGTGAGCGCGTGGTCGACCGTGCCGTCGGGGCCGCCCGGGCCCGGGGCGGTACCGCCGGTCGGGTCCTTGGGGGCGGTGGTCGGGTCCTGGGCGCCGGGCGGCAGGCCGGTCCAGCCGTCGGTGGGGTCGGCGGGCGGCCGGACGCCGGGCGCGGGGGCGAGCGGCTTGGGCGGCTCGGGCGATCGGGCCGCGAGCGGTTGGCCGGACTCCACGGGCTCGGGCCGCTGGTGGGACGGCCCGTCGGTGGGCGGCGGCGCGGTGGCGGCGGTCAGGCCGTCCTGCTGCGGGGAGGGGCCGAGGGCCTGGGTCGACGGGGTGTCGGAGGTGCTCCGGCCGCCGGTCCGGCCCTCGGCGAGCGGCACGGCCGAGCCCGGGGCGGGCGAGCGGGGTGCCGGGACGCCGGAGACGGGCGGGTGCGAGGCGTGCGACTCGGACGTGGCGGGGCCGGCGGGGCGGACGGAGGGCCGCCCGGACGGCAGCGGCGCGGCCGGCGCCTGCGAGGAGTCGGGCGCGGAGGCGGCGTCGGCCCGGTCGGCGCCGGGGGTGGGCGGCGGGCTGGACCCGACCTGGGCCACTCCGGCGCGGCGTCCGACGCCCTGCTGCTCGTGGAGCAGCCAGGTGGTGGCGATGCTGATGCCGACCACGGTGGACATCGCCATCGCGGCGCCGGAGAACCGCAGGGTGGGCAGCCGGAGCCGGCCCCCGAACGGCTTGGGCCGGCCGTGCCGGCCGTGCCGCTCGCGCGGCAGGTCGCGCTCGTGCCGCGCGTCCGGCCCGATCTCCTCGCGCAGAGCCACCCGACCCTCCCTCCCCGAAGCCGTCGCTGAGTCGCCGCATTCTCCCATGCGCTGCCGACAGGCCCGAATCGCCGTCATGGGCGGACTGCCGCCGGTTCGCCCGGGTTCGGCCGGGGTCGCTCGTGCGGGTCCGCCGGTGGACGCGCAGGAGCCCGCGCCGGCAGGGGGACGAGCGTACCAGCGGCTGCCCGGGCCCTGGCCAGCCCTCGTGCGGGATCGACCAAATCCGTGGACGGCCTTTCGCTGAGCGGAAGTTGACGGTCCGTCTGACAAGCCCTGCGCTGCCCGGGCCGTCGGTGCGCGGATTATTGCAACCTCCTTGCAACCCTTGCCGGTCCGGCCTCCGGTGGCGCAAGGTGGGGGAATCCCACGCCGTCCCGGAGAGCCCGTCATGCCGTCCGACCCGTTGTCAGCACCCTCCAGTGCCCCTCTCGCCGCCACCCCCACGGGCGGCGATGAGGCAGGCTCCACCGCCGCTCCGGCGGCGGTGGAGGAGGTGCTGACACTGCGGATCTCGCTGGGCGAGGAAGTCGTCGGCGAGGTGCGGACGCGATTCCGGTTCGATGCCGAGCGTCCGTACGAGGTACTGCTGACGTTCCATCTGGGGCGGCCGGACGAGGCCGATTGGGTGTTCTCGCGTGATCTGCTGCGCGACGGCCTGCGCTCGCTGAGCGGCCAGGGCGACGTCAAGCTGTGGCCGGCCTACTGTCCGTGCCACGGCTCGACGTTGCACCTGGCCCTCGAATCCCCCCACGGCAGTGCCCTGTTGGAGGTCTCCAAGCCCAGGGTTCAGGCGTGGCTGGACCGGACGTACGCGCTGGTCTCCGAGGAGGCCGAGCAGGCCTACGGCCCGACCGACGCCCAGTTGTCCGCGTTGCTGGCCGGCGGCTGAGGCCGGGACGCCGGGGCGACGTCGTCGCCCGGGGCGCGCGGGGCCGGCAGCGGGGGACCGCCCGGCAGCCGGACGGCGCCCGCGGCCAGAGCCGCCCGCAACCGGCGCACGGCCGGCGCGGAGGAGACCGGCAGCAGGTCGTACGGGTCGTCCGGTCCGTCCACGGTGACCAGGACCGAATCGGCGAACCGGTACGGCCGGTGGGCCAGCAGGCCGCCCAGGTACCGCCGCAGCCGGGAGAGTTCGGCGCGGACCGTCACCGTCCGCGCCGGGTCGCCGAAGAGCGCGTCGGCGAGCTGCGCCGCGCTGTGCCCGGAGCGCTCGGTGGCGAGCAGCAGCAGCAGTTCGGCGTGGCGCGGGCTGAGCGCGTGCGACCAGCTGCCCGCGGCGCCGCGCACCGACAGCTCGGGGCGGTCCGGCCGGCGCAGGTCGAGCCGGAGCCGGGCCCCCTCGGCCTGTTCGGCGGTCACCGCGGCGGCGCCGTCCGCCGTCCGTTCGTCTCCCAGCGGCCGGACCAGCCAGCCGTCGGCGAGCGGCTCGACGGAGCACTCGCCGATGCCGGGCAGCCAGTGCGCCGCGGCCGGGCTCCAGCCCTCGGCGGGCAGCCGCAGCCGGACCGGTGGCGGCAGGCCGGCCGCGCAGGCGATCCAGCCGGCCGCGTCGACCACCAGGGCCGGGCCGTCCACCCGGGCCAGGAGCGGGGCGGCCAGGGTGCGCAGGTGGTGCAGCGACTCCAGGCGGCGGGCGCGCAGTTCGGTCTCGGCGAGCCGGGCGGCGGTGGCGGTCAGCTGCAGCAGGTACGGGCGGACGTTGCCGGCCGGGCCGCTGAGGTTGATGGCGCCGACCAGCCGGCCGGTGCCCGGGTCGTGCACGGGGGCGGCGACGCAGGTCCAGGAGTGGTGGCTGCGCAGGTAGTGCTCGGCGGAGTGGACCTGCATCGGCCGCTGGGCGCGCAGGGCGGAGGCGATGCCGTTGGTGCCGACGCTCTCCTCGATCCAGCGGGCGCCGGTCAGGAACCCGATCCGGTCGGCGCTGCGGCGCAGGCTGCGCTCGCCCTCCTGCCAGAGGATGTGGCCCTCGGCATCGGCGATGGCGAGGATCAGCGGGACGTGGTCGGCCGGGGCGAGCAGGGTGTCGCGCAGCACCGGCAGCAGGATGTCGAGGCCGCTGGCGCGGCGGCGGTGCTCGACCTCGGCCGGGCCCAGGTGGACGGTGGCGGCGCCGGCGTCCGGGTCCAGGCCGAGGCGGCGCAGCCGGGCCCAGGAGTCGCCGATCTCCGGGCGGGGCCCGGGCAGCGGCTCGGTGCCTCCCGGGCCGGCCTCCCGGGCCGGTCCGTGGGTGACGGGTTCGGCCAGGGCGCGGTCGTGCAGCCTGGCGAGCTCCGCCGGGCTCGACGGACTTCGGGGCTCTGGCCGTCGGTTCTGCCGTCCGGTCTGCCGCACTCGGTTTGCTCCTCGCCGCCGATCGAGGGCGCGTCGGGGCCGACGCGCTGACGAAAGCGTACGGGGGCCGCCCGGTCCTGGGGACGGGGTCGGCCAACTAGGGCCGGTCACCGGTATCAGAGTGGACATGCCAACAAGTTATGAGTGCCGCGCGGCCGAAAATCGACCACCGGGGCGGTGCGGTCCGGGGGAGTGGAGCAGGGCGCGGGCCCGGCCGCGGAGGGCTCGGAGGTGGAGGGCGCGGAGGTGGTGCGCGAGGGCGTGCGGGCGGCGGGTCTCCCGGGCGGCCTCGGTGCGCGCTCGGCGCATGGAGGCGCGCGGGGGGCGCATGTCCACATGCTGGTCGGCCGGGCGGCGGGCCGGCCGGACGGCGAGGAGGGGTAGCGGCAGCGGCACCCGGACGGTCAGGATCACGGGGTGACCGGCCCGGTGGCGCCCCGCGGGCCCGCGCTCCCGTCGGGGGGACCGTCCCCGCCGGTGTCGGCCCCGGCGCCGGTGCCGTCGCCGTCTCCGGTGCCGTCGCCGAGGAGCTCGCGCAGCAGCCGCTCGTCCTCGCCGGAGAGGTCGGAGACGAAGCGGGCCAGCACGGTGGACCGGTCCGCCTCCCGCCCCAGCTCGATGTGCATCCGGCGGGCGGCGAGCCCGGCCCGGTCCTGGACGGTCGGGGTGTACGCGTAGGCGCGCCCCGCCCGCGTGCGTTCCACGGTGCCCTTGTCGTACAGCCGGGCCAGGATCGTGGCGACGGTGGTCCGCGCGAGGCCGCGCCCGAGGGCCGTCTGGACGTCCTGCGGCGTCAGCGGCTCGCGGGCGGCCCAGAGGGCGGCCAGCACCTCGGCCTCCAGCTCCCCGGCGGGCCGGCGGGCCGGCGGTACGTCGGACATGGCGGCCGTTCCTCCCCGATTCGTCTACAGTCGTGTAGACCGTCTACGGCACTGTAGACGATCGAGGGCGGCCGCGCCGCCCTCCCGTACGGGAGGTCCGCCGGCCTTGTTCCAGTCGTCCGCCACTCCGGCCGTTCACGCCCTCGCGGTGAACCCGCTGGACGCCTCGTCGCTGCTCGCCGCCTTCGGGGCGCTCGGGATCGCCGTCGTGCTCTTCGCCGAGACCGGGCTGCTCGTCGGGTTCTTCCTGCCCGGCGACTCGCTGCTGTTCACCGCCGGTCTGCTCTGCGCCCCCGGCGGCGCGGACGGCCCGCGGCTGGAGCTCTCCCAGGTGCTGCCGGCGGCCCTGGCCGGTGCGCTGATCGGCGCCCAGGTCGGCTTCCTGATCGGCCGGCGCGGTGGCCGCGCGCTGCTGCGGCGGACCGAGCGGAAGAGCCTGCGGCACGGGGCCGAGCGGGCCGAGGAACTGCTCGTCAGGTACGGGTACGGCAAGGCGATCGTGCTCGGCCGCTTCATCCCGGTGGTCCGGACGGTGCTCAACCCGCTCTGCGGCGTGCTGGAGGTGCCGGTGCGCACGTTCACCCTCTGGCAGGTGGTGGGCGGCGTGGTCTGGACCGTCGGCGTGGTGCTGGCCGGGTACGCGCTCGGCTCCTCGGTGCCTGATATCGACCGTTACCTCCTCCCCATCATCGGTCTGGTAGTAGTTGTCTCCGTGATCCCGATCGTTCTGGAAATGTTCCGCGCCCGCAGGGCCCGGCGCCGTGGCGGTGACGCCCGGTGACGCCCTCCCGCGCGCTGGCCGTCTACGACGGCAGCGGCATCGACGGCGGCCTCTACGGCCGGGTGATCGGGTGGGCGGACGCCGCGCCCGCCTGGCTGGACCAGGTGATCCGGATCTGGTCCGCGCTGGGGCTGGGGCTGTTCGCCGTCGTCATGCTCCGGGCGTGGTGGCGGGCGCGCGACGCCGGTCCGGCGGTGATGGCGCGGGTGCTGGCCTCGCCGCTGATCGTGGTCGTCGCCTTCGTCCTCAACTCCGGGCTCAAGAGCGTGGTCGAGGAGGTGCGTCCGTGCACCCAGCTCGGTGTGCCCGGCACGCTGGAGACCTGTCCCGGCGCCGGTGACTGGTCCTTCCCGAGCAACCACACCGTGATCGCCTTCGCCGCCGCGACCGCGCTCTGGTTCGCGGACCGGCGGCTGGGCGCGTTCGCGGTGGCCGCTGCCGCGCTGATGGGTGCCTCCCGGGTCTGGGTCGGCGTCCACTACCCGCACGACGTACTGGTCGGTGCGCTGGTCGGCGTTCTGACGGCGGCCGCGCTCGCGCTGGCGGCCGGCCGGGCCGCACCGCTGGTCGACCGGGCCCGCCGGGGCCCGCTGCGGCCGCTGCTGGGCGCGGGCGACGCCGCGCCGGCGGCCGACGGCGGGCCGTCACCGGCGACCCAGCGGCGCCGGGTTCCGTGACCTGCCCGGCCCTTGTGCGGCCGGGGTGGCGGGGCGAGCGTGCGAGCCGGGCGCGGGCCCTTCGGAGGGGCACCCGCCTGCGGGCGACCGTGGTGCGCTGACCCGGCCCCCGCCGGCGGGCCCGGCCGGGGCAGGCGCGGCCCGGCCCGCCTGAGCGGTGTTGGCTGTACAACTTTTCGGTCGGTTCACCTGCGCGCCGCCGTTCGGACTCCGCTCGGCCACCTCGCGGCATCAGCCTGGCCGCATGAGAGTCATCGTCGTAGGAGCAGGCGTGCTCGGCAGCATGCACGCCTGGCAGGCCGTCGAGCGCGGCCACGAGGTCGTCCACCTGGAGCGCGAGTCCGAGGCGCGCGGCGCTTCGGTGCGCAACTTCGGGCTGGTCTGGGTCAGCGGCCGGTCGGGCGGTGAGGAACTGGACACCGCGCTGCGGGCCCGCGAACTGTGGGAGGAGATCGGCGCGAGGGTGCCCGAGCTCGGCTTCCGGGCCAACGGCTCGCTCACCGCGATCCGCACCGAGGCCGAACTCGCCGTCGCCGAACAGGCGCTGACCCGGGCGGACGCCGCCGCGCGCGGCTACCGGCTGCTCGACGCGGCCGAGACCAGAGCCGCCAACCCCGCCCTGCGCGGCAAGCTGCTCGGCGCGCTGCGGTGCGACCGGGACGCCGCCGTCGAGCCGCGCACCGCCCAGCCCGCGCTGCGCGCCGCACTGCTGGCCGGCGGCCGGTACACCTTTCTCCCCGGGCGGGAGGTCCGCGAGGTGATCGGTGGGAACGCCGTCCGCGACGACCACGGCGACGTCCACACCGGTGACCTGGTGATCCTCTGCACCGGCGCCTGGCTGGGCGGGCTGGTGCGCGAGCTGGCGCCCGAGCTGCCCGTCCGCAGGGTGCGGCTGCAGATGATGCAGACCGACCCGCTCGGCGAGGAGCTCACCACCTCGGTCGCCGACGGCGACAGCTTCCGCTACTACCCAGCCTTCGCCGGTGACGCGCTGGAGCGGCTGAAGGCCGCGCAGCCGCAGCCGCCGGTCGCCGCCGAGCACAAGATGCAGCTGCTGATGGTCCAGCGCAAGGACGGCGGCCTCACCATCGGCGACACCCACGAGTACGACCACCCGTTCGGCTTCGACGTCGTCGAGGACCCGTACGACCACCTGGTCGGCGTGGCCGAGGAGCTGCTCGGCCGGCCGCTGCCCCGGGTGCGCCGCCGCTGGGCCGGGGTGTACGCGCAGTGCGTGGACACCACCCGGGTGGTCCACCGGGAGCGGGTCCGGGACGCCGTCTGGCTGGTCACCGGTCCCGGTGGCCGCGGCATGACCTGCTCGCCGGCCATCGCCGAGACCACCGCCGAACTCGCCAACCTGTAAGGAATGTGAACATGTCCGCTGACATCCGCCTGGTCGTCCTCGACATGGCCGGCACCACCGTCGCCGACGACGGCCTGGTCGAGCAGGCCTTCCGGGCCGCCGCCGGTTCGCTCGGCGTCGAGGCCGGCAGCCCCGAGCACGCCCGCATGCTGGAGCACGTCCGGCTCACCATGGGCGAGTCCAAGATCTCCGTCTTCCGCCACCTGTTCGGCGCGGAGGAGAAGGCGCAGGCCGCCAACACCGCCTTCGAGGCCGCCTACCACGACCTCGTCGACGCGGGGCACTGCGCCGCGCTGCCGGGCGCGGCCGAGGCCATCGCCGAACTCCGGGGCCAGGGCCGCAAGGTGGTCCTCACCACCGGCTTCTCCCGGGCCACCCAGGACCGGATCCTGCGGGCACTCGGCTGGGAGTCGATCGCCGACCTCACCCTCTGCCCGGCCGAGGCCGGCCGCGGCCGCCCGTACCCGGACCTGGCGCTCACCGCCCTGCTGCGGACCTCCACCGACTCCGTCCGCCAGATGGCCGTCGCCGGGGACACCGGCTACGACATGCTGACCGGCACCCGGGCCGGTGCCTCGGTGGTGGCCGGTGTGCTGACCGGGGCCCACGACGAGGCCCGGCTGCGGGCCGACGGCGCGACGCACGTCCTGAAGTCGATCGCCGACCTGCCGGGCGTCCTCGCGGGCTGAGCGTGCGACGGCCGGGCGGGGTGCGCCGACCCGCCCGGCCGGCTTCTCCCCGGGATCATCCCGCGGTCGGCCCGGGCTCAGTGGGCGGCGAGCAGGCCGGGCAGTTCGCGCATGTCGTGGAAGACGACGGTGCCGGGGCCCGCGAGCCGCTCGGCGGGGGTCAGGCCGCCGGCGTAGCCGAAGGCGCGCATGCCGGCGGCGCGGGCGGCCTCGACACCGGGACGGCTGTCCTCGACCACCGCGCAGGCGGCCGGGTCGACGCCCGACCGCCGGGCGGCGTGCAGGAAGAGGTCCGGCGCGGGCTTGCCGCGGTCGACCTCGGTGGCACTGAAGATCCGGCCCGCGAAGTGCTCGTAGAGGCCGGTGCGGCCCAGGGTGTGACGCATCTTCTCGTGCGAGCCGCTGGAAGCGACGCAGGTCGGCAGGGTGAGGGCGGCCAGCGCCTCGGGGAGCCCGTCGACCGGGGCCAGCCCGGCGTCCACCTGCTCCCGGTGGAGCTGCTCGAAGCGACTGCTCCAGAGCGCCGCGGTGGCGTCCCCGAGCCGGGCGGCGACCTGCTCGCCGATCGAGGCGTGGGAGCGCCCGATGAACCGCTCGACCACCTCCGCCTCGGTGAGCGGCCAGCCCAGCTCCGCGCCCAGGGCGACCTGGACGCGGGCCGCGATGCGCTCGCTGTCGACCAGCACGCCGTCGCAGTCGAAAATCACCAGTTCTATCGGCTTGATCATCCCCGCAGGATAGGGGGCGCCTTCGCCCGGGGGGAGCGGGGCGCCTTCGCCGGGGGGGGAGCGGGGCGCCTTCGCCGGGGGAGCGGGGCGCCGGACGGGCCGGCGCTCCGCTCCGCCGGGGCGGCTCAGTGCAGGGTGCTCGCGGAGCGCTGGGCGAAGCGGGTGCCGGTGGGTGCGGTGACGTTGACGTCGTGGCGGCGGACGAAGCCGTCGGGGCCGTGGGTGGTGACGTCGTACCGGCCGTCGGTGGTGGCGGCGTCCCAGGTGTGGGTACGGGTGACGCCGGGGGCGACGGTGGAGGGCGGGCCGGCGAAGGCGTACACGGTGGCGGGGTGGACGGTGTCGGGGGACAACTCGCCGATGATTGCTGGCCGTTGACGAGCGGGGGAGTCGCATCCGGCGCGCCCGGCACACGCGTCGCGGCTACGGCGAGGTGCCCCGGGGCCCGCCCCGCCGCCGTGCGCGCGGGGCGGGCCCCGGCGGGCGGGCGGCTCAGTGGGTGCCCTTCAGGTTGAGCACCACCACGCCGACGATGATCAGGGCCAGGCCGAGCCACTGGAGCCGGCCCAGCGACTCGCCGAAGGCGATCACGCCGATGCCCGCCACGGCGGCCGTACCGGCGCCGGACCAGACGGCGTAGGCGACCGAGACCGGTATGTGCTTCAGGGCCCTGCCGAGCAGGGCGAAGGAGAGCACGTAGCCGACGGCGACGCCGAGGCTCGGCCAGAGGCGGGTGAAGCCCTCGGTGAGCTTGAGGGCGCTGGTGGCGCAGACCTCACTGACGATGGCGAGGGCGAGCAGGAGATAGGGCATGGCCGGTCACACCGCGGGTGCGGCGCCGAGCTTCCCCAGCAGCGCGAGGTCGGCGTTCACCAGGCTGTCCAGCAGGGTGACGCGCGATCCCCGGGGGATGGGCGTGGCGGTCGAGGGGACGGCGAGCACCGCGCAGCCCGCGGCGGCGGCCGAGGCGACGCCGGTCGGGGTGTCCTCGACGGCCACGCAGTCGGCCGGGTCGAGGCCCAGCCGCTCGGCGGCGGCGAGGTAGGGGTCGGGCGCGGGCTTGGTGCGCGGGGTGTCCTCGGCGGCCAGCGTCACGGCGAACCAGTCGCGGCCGATGGTGGACAGCACGAGGTCGACCACCCGGCGCGGGGAGGCCGACACCAGCGCGGTGGGCACCCGGGCGTCCCGGAGCTCGGCGAGCAGGGCGAGCGCCCCCGGCCGCGGGACGGTCTGCGCGGCGACCTTGCCGGCGAAGGACTCGCCGAGGCGGTCGGCGAGTTCGGCCTCGCTGAGGCTGGTGCCGCTGACCCGGTGCAGGTGGGCGGCGGTGTGCTCGATGGCCTGGCCGAGCACCTCGGGCGCGTCCTGGTCGGTGAGCGGGTGGCGCAGCTCGTCGGCGAGTTCGGCGGCGGCCTGCCACCAGAGGTGCTCGGTGTCGACGAGGGTGCCGTCCATGTCGAACAGGACGGCGGCGGGCGCGGCGGATCCGGGCTTCGCCGGGTCGGCCTTCGTGGGGTCGGGCTGGGCCGGGGTCGGCTGTGCGGAATCGGGCTGAGCGGAACCCGGCTGAGCGGAACCCGGGTGTGCGGAATCGGGCGGAGCGGTATCAGGCATGGCGGTACCTTCGGTGGTTCGTCGGACGAGCGGACAGGTCAGACCGTACGACGGTCGACCAGGACCGGGCGCTCCGGCAGCGACAGCGCGGCGCGCGAACCGACCGGCAGGAGCGCGGCGCCGTCGGTCGGCAGGTCGGCCTTGACCTCGGTGCCGTCGTCGAGCCGGACGGTGAGGCGGGTGACGGCGCCCAGGAAGGACGCGGAGACCACCAGCGCCTGGCCGTTCAGGGCCGGGACCAGCGACACGTTCTCCGGCCGGACCAGTACGTCGAGCGAGCCGTCCGCCGGCGCGGCCCCGTCCACCGCGTGGCGGCGGCCGAGTACCTCGACGCCGTCGGCGGTGCGGGTGCAGGGGATGCGGCTCATGGTGCCGACGAACTCGGCGACGAAGGCGGTGGCCGGGCGGGCGTACAGCTCGGACGGTGTGGCGCACTGCTCCAGCCGGCCCGCGCGCAGCACCGCGACCCGGTCGGCCATCGAGAGTGCCTCCTCCTGGTCGTGGGTGACGAACAGGGTGGTGATCCCCAGCTCCTGCTGGAGGCGGCGGATCTCCTCGCGCAGCGAGAGGCGGACCTTGGCGTCCAGGGCGGAGAGCGGTTCGTCGAGCAGCAGCACGCGCGGCCGCAGGGCGAGCGCGCGGGCGAGCGCGATGCGCTGCTGCTGGCCGCCGGACATCTGGTGCGGGTAGCGGTCGGCGTGCTGCGGCAGACCGACCAGCTCCAGCAACTCCTGGGCGCGCCTGCGGCGTTCGGCCTTGCCGGTGCCGCGCATCCGCATGCCGAAGGCCACGTTGTCGGCGGCGGTCAGGTGCGGGAACAGGCTGTAGGACTGGAACACCATGCCCGCGTCGCGCCGGTGCGCGGGGATGCGGGTGATGTCCTCGCCGTCCACCAGCACCTGGCCGGAGTCGTGCTGCTCGAAGCCGGCCAGGATGCGCAGCGCGGTCGTCTTGCCGCAGCCGGACGGGCCGAGCAGGGCGAGGAGCTCGCCGGGCCGGACGGTCAGGTCGAGGCCGTCCAGCGCGGTGGTGGCACCGAACGAGCGGCGCAGGCCGAGGAATTCGACGGTCGCGCCGCCGGGTGCGAGGGGGGTGCCGGCGACGGGGGCGGTAACCGTGGTCATGATGGGGATCGCTCCGGGGGCTTCAGGAAGTGGTGGTCTTGTGGCGGCGCTCGCGGCCGACGGTGGCCAGCAGGAGCAGCAGCAGCCAGGTGATCAGCAGGCTCAGGATGGAGACCGCGACCGACATGTGGGCCTGGCTGTTGCCGACCGAGTAGATCCACACCGGGAAGGGCTGGTAGCCGAGGATCGAGGCGGCGGTGAACTCGCCGAGGACCAGGGCCAGGGTGAGGAAGGAGGCGTTCAGCAGCGCGCCGCGCAGGTTGGGCAGCACCACGGTGAACACCGCGCGCGGCCAGCTCGCGCCGCAGTTGCGGGCGGCCTCGACCAGGGTGCGCAGGTCCACCGCGCGCAGACCGGCGTCCAGCGCCCGGTAGGCGAGCGGGAGCGACATCAGCACGTAGGCGATGACCAGCACCAGCGGGAAGTCCGGGTCCTGGATGAACACGAAGGTCTGGAAGAACGGCGTGTCCATCAGGTAGTCCGGGCCCCAGCGCAGCACGCCGATCAGGCCGGCGGTCAGCGCGACCGGCGGGACGACCAGCGGCAGGGTGCAGAGCACGTCGATCACCGGGCGCAGCCTCGGTGAGCCGAGCCGCACCGCGATCAGCGCCGGTACCAGCAGGAGCAGCAGCACCAGGACGGTGACTACGGCCAGGCCCAGGGTGAGCCAGAGGCTGTCCAGGAAGCCGGGGGCGCTGAGCAGTCCGGTGTACGCCTCGAAGGAGTAGCCCTTCGGGTCGTCGATCGAGAAGTAGCCGGCGGCGGCCAGCGGGACGACGAAGTAGACGCCCGCGAGCAGCAGGACGGCGCCGCGCCACCAGCGCACCTTGCGGCGCGGCGAGGAGGGGCGGGCGGAGGTCAGCTGAGCCATCGGGCACTCCGGCGCTGGAGGGGGAGGTACACGGCCATCACCAGGACGGCCACCACGATCATGTTGAGGCTGAGGGCGAGCGCGAGGTTGCCCTGGCCGACCAGCACGTTGCCGGAGAGCGCGTCCGCGATCGAGCGGCTGACCAGCGGCACGGTCGCGCCGACCATGGCCGCGGCGGTGGCGTACGCGGCGAAGGCGCTGCCGAACAGCAGCACGAAGCCGCCGAGCAGGGAGGGCAGCAGGATCGGCAGCGCGACGTGCAGCCAGTACTGGACGGTGGTGGCCCGGTTGTTGTGGGCCGCCTCGCGCCACTGCACCCGCAGGCCGTCCAGGGCCGGGGTGATGGTGAGCACCATCAGCGGGATGAGGAAGTACAGGTAGACGATGGTCAGGCCGGTGAAGGAGTAGAGCGACCAGCCGTGGTCCGTCAGGTGGAGCAGCTTGGTGACCTCGCCCGCGTTGCCGAGGGTGGCGACGAAGGCGAAGGCGAGCGGCAGGCCGCCGAAGTTGGCGAGCACGCCGGAGGCGGTCAGCACCGCCTGGCGCAGCCAGGTCTGCCGGGAGGTCACCACGGCCTGCGCGATCGGCAGGCCGATCAGGGTGGCGAGCAGCGCGGTCAGCGCGGACAGCTTGAGGCTGCTGAGCATCGCCGTCCAGTACGCGCCCTGGACGGAGTCCCTGATGTTGTCGAGGGTGAACTGGCCGCCCCCGCCCTCCGCGTCGCTGGAGGTGGTGAACGCGCCGATCACGATGGCGACGGCGGGGAGGCCGAAGCCGATCAGGAAGAAGAGGAAGAGCGGCACCGTGGCGAGCCAGGAGCCGCCGCGCGGGCGCCGGCGGGTGGGCCGGGCGGGGGTGGGGGTGGGAGCGGCGGCGGACGCCCCCGCGCCGCCACCGTGAACGGTGGCGGCGGGGGTGGTCGGCACCGGGGCGGGAGCCGTGGTCATGAGTGGGATCAGCCCGTTTCGGGTTGCTGCGGCCGGGGGTCAGCCTGCGATGGCCTTGGTCCAGTTCTCGGTGACGACCTTCTTGGCGGCCGTGATCTGGTCCTGGGTCGGGAAGGTGGTGAACGGCTTCTCGACGGCGGGCAGCTTGGCGGCGGCCGCGGTGTCGAGGGTGCCGTCCTTCTTCAGGGCCTCGAAGGTGGAGGGGGTGGCGTAGCCGCCGAGGAAGAGGTTCTGGCCCTCGGCGCTGAACAGGTACTCCTGCCACAGGCGGGCGGCCGCCGGGTGCGGGGCCCACTTGTTGACGGCCTGGTTGTAGAACTGGGCGTAGCTGCCGTCGGAGGGGACGGAGACCTTCCAGTCGACGCCCTTCTCCTTGAACTCGTCGGTGTAGCCGGCGTTCAGGTACGACCAGTCGATCGAGATCGGGGTCTCGCCCTTCTCGATGGTGGCCGGGGTGGACTCGACGGGGTTGAAGTTGCCCGTGGCCTTCAGCTTTCCGAAGAAGTCGATGCCGGGCTGGATGTTGTCCAGCGAACCGCCGTTGGCGAGCGCGGCCGCGTAGACGCCGCCGAACGCGGAGCCGGACTTGGTCGGGTTGCCGTTCAAGGCGACCTGGCCCTTGTACTCGGGCTTGAGCAGGTCCGCGAAGGTCTTCGGGCAGTTCGGGATCTTCTTGGCGTCGCAGCCGATGGAGACGTAGCCGCCGTAGTCGTTGACGGCGGCGCCGTTCGCGTCCTTCATGGTGTCCGGCACCTTGTCGAAGGTGGCCACCTTGTAGGGGGCGAGCAGGCCGTCCTTGACCGCCTGGAGCGCGAACGCGCTGCCGAGGTCGACGACGTCGGGGGCGCGGTCCTGGCCCTTGCGGGAGGTGATCGCGTTGATCTCGTCCTGGCTGGAGCCGTCCGGGTTCTCGTCCTCGATCTCGATGCCGTACTTGGCCTTGAACGAGTCCATGATCTTGCCGTAGTTGGCCCAGTCCCTGGGCAGCGTGATGACGTGCAGCTTGCCCTCCTTCTTGGCGGCGGCGACGAGGCCGTCCAGACCGCCGAAGTCGGCGAGCGAGGTGGCGTCCTTGGCGTCCTTCGCGCCGGCCTTGGCGGCGTCACCGGACTTCGGGGCGGTCGAACCGGCGGAGCCGCAGGCGGTGAGGGAGAGCGCGGCGGCGGTCAGTACGGCCGCGAAGGCGGCGGCGCGGGCACGGTGCACGGTCACGGGTCAGTCTCCTGATCAGGGGCGTACTGCGAGGGGTGCGTTTCGCGGGGGTGCGTCTCGCTGAGAGGTGCTTCTTCACAAGGGCGGGCCGGGCGATCAGTCGTTCGGAACCGTCCGAGTTGACTAGCCAACTTCGCCTGACGGAGGTAAGTACGCCGGAGTCCGGTGACGGGAAGGTGAACGGATGGCCCAGAACCGGGGGCGGCTACGGGAACGGTCGAATCAGGGCCTCGGTGAGTGATCGACCGAATGCGATGCTTCGAAGGCGCAGCGGGATAAAGTCGGGCTGTCCGGGCCGGTACGGCTGCGCAGGACACCGCCCCAGGAGGGACATTGACTGACGTGGCACTGGAGCCCGACCGCCCCGCGGTCCCTGCGGCACCCGCCGCCCCCGTGGCCCCTGCCGCGCCGGGCCAGGAGCGCGCCGCCGGTGCGCTCTACCGCAAGGTCGCCGCCGATCTGCGCGAGGCGATCACCACCGGCGCGTTCGGCGAGGCCGGCCGGCTGCCCGCCGAGGGCACGCTGGCCGAGCAGTACGGGGTCTCCCGCGGCACCGTCCGCCAGGCGCTCGCCGTGCTGCGTTCGGACGGCCTGGTCACCTCCCGGCGCGGCACCCGGCGGGTGGTGCTGGGCACCGCCCGGGTGCAGAGCTTCTCCGAACTGCTGAGCTTCACGCACTGGGCCTACTCGATGGGCGAGGAGCCCGGCGGCATCCTGGACTCGCTGGTGCGCCGGCCGGCCGACGCCGCCGAGCGCGAGCAGCTGCGCCTGGAGGCCGGCTCCGAGGTGTACGCCACCGTCCGGCTGCGCACGCTCTCCGGCGCGGCGGTGATGGTGGAGCGGACGGTCTACCCGCCCCGGGTCGGCGAGATCGTCGCCCAGCTGCCGGCCGACGTGGTCTCGCACACCGAAGTCCTGCGCGAGCACGGCATCCTGTTCACCGACGCCGACCACACCATCGACATAGTCGCCGCCAACGCGGAGGACGCCCGGCTGCTCGGCTGCCGCCGGGGCAGCCCGCTGCTGCGCGAGCGGCGCCGGACCACCGACCCGACCGGGATGCCGGTGGAGTGGTCCCAGGACCGCTACCTGCCCGGCACGGTGGCCTTCAGCATCCACAACTCGCTGGCCACCTCGGCCCTTTCGCGGCACGCCCGGGAGGGTGACTGAACTCCGGGGCCGGAGTGGGGAGTCGGACCGGCCGACGCCCCACTCCCCCTAGCGCATGAGGGCGGCCAGCAGCGGGCGGAAGTGCTCGAACCCCGGGGTCTCGGCGTCCGGGTCCTTGGCCTGCTCGTCCCAGCGGCGCACGGCGACCGCGTCGGCCGCGCCGGGCAGGGCCGCGAAGGCGGCGGCCTGCTCCGCGCCCATCGGGCCGCCCTGCACCCGGAGCGTGTACTCCGAGGCCTCGGAGAGCCGCTCGCGGTAGCCGGGCTCGGCCGTGCACAGGTAGCGCTTGGCGGCCACGTGCAGCCGGACCGGCTCGGTGACCTCCGGGCCGAACCACTGGGCCAGCCAGGCGGCGCCGGTGTCGCTGTGCCGGTTGTCCTGGCCGTTCATCAGGTCGCGCCCGTGCGAAGCGCCGTGGCCGTGCTTGTCGAAGAAGTGCCCGATGTCGTGCAGCAGCGCGGCCGCGACCAGCTCCGGCGCGGCCCCGGCGGCCTGCGCCAGCGCCCCGGCCTGCAGCATGTGCTCGGCCATGGTGACCGCCTCGCCCAGGTACTCGCCGGCGCCCTCGCCCGCGAACAGCTCGGCGATCGTGTCCAGCGCGGCGGTGCGCCGGTGCAGCACCGCGAGGGTGCTGTGCAGCGAGTCGAGGTCCGCGTAGCAGCCCTGGAGGTGGCGCGAGCCGTCCTGCTCGAAGGCCGTCCGGGCGTGCAGCAGACGGACGTTGTCGAAGATCAGGCAGTCGCCCCGGTCGAGCCGGAAGTCCAGCCGGAGTTCGGGCCGCAGGGTGATCGCGGCGAACCGGCGGTAGGCCGCGTAGAAGGCGTCCAGCTCCTCGGCGGACCCGCGCAGGGTGCTGATCGACCGGTTGTTGAACCGCACCTCGCGGATCCGGCCGCGCGCGTCCACCTCGATCAGCGGGCGGTCGGCGCGCAGTTCGGTGCCGCGGTCGCGGAACACGAAGGGGACCGGGGTACGGGTCAGCACCACGAAGTCCGCCGGGGACTCCTCGCGCAGCAGCGCCGCCGCCTTGAAGCCGTCCACCAGCCCGGAGTCGCCGCCGGTCGCGGAGTTCTCCAGGCAGTGCAGCAGCTGCAGGGTGGGCACCGGGTCCCGGTACGGGTTGTCGCTGTGCGGGGCGATCGCGGCGCTGGTGAAGGCCAGGTTGTTCGGGTCCGGCTCGACCCGGACGTCGAACAGCTCGCCGTAGTTGGTGACCCGGACGTGGCCGAAGGAGCGGGCCACCGCGAGCACCTGCCGTTCGACCGCCGGTACCCCGCGCAGCACCGCGAACCCGGAGCGCCGGACGGCCCCGAGCACCGCCGCCTGCTCGGCCGGGTCGGCCAGGTAGGCCTCCCACGCCGCCTCCGGGATGCCGCGGCGGAAGTCGGCCGCGACCCAGAGCCGCTTCTCCGCCTCGGTGCGCCCGTCGCCGTCGGCGTCCCGCGCCAGCCAGTCCAGCGGGTAGCGCGACCGGTGGCCGTCCGACCAGAGCACCTCCAGGTTCCCGCCGACCTCGGTGTGGGCGGCGAGGGCGAGGTCGGCCGGCAGGTCGGTGATCTGGAACAGCTTCTGCCCGCTGCGCCCGTCCCGGCACTCGGCGCAGGGGCAGTTGTCGCGCAGCCAGTACGGCGGCAGGTGGGTCGGGAGCGCCATGGGTCTCTCCTGGTCGGCAGATGGCTTGGTGAAGTTGTATAGCCAACTTCTCCTCGTGCGGGAGCCTGCCGGGTGACGGTGAGATCTGGGTGGCCACACGGTGAACCCCTCGGGAACAAGAGCTCCCGAGGGGTTCGCGGCGTGGTCGGGCGACCGGTCTCAGCCGGCGGCGACGGCGCTCTCCCAGGCGGCGTCGGCCGCCTTGAGGGCGGACCCGGTGTCGGCCCCGGTGTCGGTGTCGGCCCCGGTGTCGGCGCCGAGGGTGGTGGCCAGGGCGGTCAGGAAGGCGCGGACGGTGGCGAGCGAGGCCGCCGGGCCGTAGTGGTTGACCCGCAGCATCGAGTCGGCGAGGGCGCCGCCGCCGGGCTGGACGGGGAGGGTCGGGTCGAGGCGCAGCAGGTCCGCGGCGAGCCCGGCGGCGGACAGGCCGGCGGGGGTGCGCAGGGTGGTGGCGACCGGCGCCGCGTGGGCGTCGTCCGGGACGAACGGGGCGACGGTGCCCAGGGCGCGGACGCCCGCCCGGACCGCCGCGGCGGCGGCGCGGTGGCGGGCGATCACGGCGGGCAGGCCGGCCGCGGCGATCCGGTCCAGGCAGGCGCCGAGCGCCAGCATCTCCAACTGGGCCGGGGCGTGCGGGAGTGCGGTGCGCCCGGCGTCCGTCCAGCGCTCCTTCCAGTCCAGCAGCGAGAGGTAGGAGCGGCGCGGCGCGGCCGGGTTGGCGGCGATCCGCTCCCAGGCGCGCTCGGAGACCGAGACGGCGGACACCCCGGCTGGGCCGCCCATCGCCTTCTGCCCGCCGATCACGCAGAGGTCGATGCCCCAGGCATCGGTGAGCAGCGGTTCGGCGGCCACCGAGGCGACGGCGTCCACCATCAGCAGCGCACCGTGCGCGCGGACCACGGCGGCGATCTCGGCGACCGGGTTGGTGTTGCCGGTGGCGGCCTCGGCGTGGACCAGCGAGACGAAGTCGATCGCCGGGTGGGCCGCCAGTGCCTCGGCGACCTGCGCGGCGGTGACGGCGGTGTCGAACGGCACCGCGAGGTCCACGACCGTCGCCCCGCAGTCGCGCAGCCAGTTGCCGAAGGTCTGGCCGTACGGGCCGGTGACGATGTTCAGCGCGGTGGAGCCGGGCCGCGCGGCGCTGCGGATCGCGGCCTCCAGCGGCAGCAGCGCCTCACCCTGGGTGACGATCACATCGGCGGAGGTGTGCAGCAGCGCGGCGACCTTGTCCTCGACCGCCGCGAAGTCGGCGGCGCTGAGCGGAGGAAGGTCGAGGAACGGGCTCACGGTGGCGGCCGGCCTTTCGGAGAACGGGACGGAGAACGGGACGGAGCGCGGAACGGAGAACGGACGAAGGAGGGGAGGCGGTTCGGACAGGGACGAGTCTGCCTCATCCTCCCCGCGCGCCGGGAAGGCCCTGCCCGGGCGGGACCCCGCTCGGTAGAGTGCGGGGCATGAGCGATGGTGCGGTGCTGCACGTCAGGGGCCGGGTGCTGGTCGGGCCGGAGGACGTCCGGGACGAACTCTGGGTGGTGGACGGCCGGGTGGCGTTCGACCGCCCGGCGGCCGCCGCGGACGTGCGCACGGTGACCGGCTGGGTGCTGCCCGGGCTGGTGGACGCGCACTGCCACGTCGGGCTGGACGCGCACGGCGCCGTCGACGCCGCGACCAGTGAGAAGCAGGCGGTGACCGACCGGGACGCCGGCACCCTGCTGATCCGCGACGCCGGTTCGGCCGCCGACACCCGGTGGATCGACGACCGGGACGACCTGCCCCGGATCATCCGGGCCGGCCGGCACATCGCCCGTACCCGGCGCTACATCCGCAACTACGCGCACGAGATCGAGCCCGGTGACCTCGCCGCCTACGTCCGGGCCGAGGCCCGGCGCGGGGACGGCTGGGTCAAGCTGGTCGGCGACTGGATCGACCGCGGCACCGGCGACCTCGCCGCCTGCTGGCCCGGCGACGCGCTGGCCGAGGCGATCGCGGCGGCGCACGAGGAGGGCGCGCGGGTCACCGCGCACTGCTTCGCCGCCGATTCGCTGCCGGACCTGCTGGCGGCCGGGATCGACTGCGTCGAGCACGCCACCGGGCTGACCGAGGAGCTGATCCCGGCCTTCGCCGAGCGCGGCGTCGCGATCGTCCCGACCCTCGTCAACATCGCCACCTTCCCGACCCTCGCGGCCGGCGGCGAGGCCAAGTTCCCGGCCTGGTCCGCGCACATGCGTCGGCTGCACGAGCGCCGCTACGACACCGTCGGGGCCGCGCACGACGCGGGCATCCCGGTCTTCGTCGGGACGGACGCGGGCGGTTCGCTCGCCCACGGGCTGGTCGCCGAGGAGGTGGCCGAGCTGGTCAAGGCCGGGCTCGCTCCCGTCGAGGCGCTGTCGGCGGCCACCTGGGGGGCGCGCCGGTGGCTCGGCCGACCGGGCCTGGAGGAGGGGGCGTCGGCGGACTTCGTGGTGTACGACGAGGACCCGCGGGCGGACGTCCGGGTGCTCGCCGATCCGCGGCTGGTGGTGCTGCGCGGGCGGCCGGTGGGCTGAGCGGTCCTCCCCGGGGGCCGTGCGGCCGATGGTCGCTTTGATGATCATCCGGGTGAACGGCCTGTCCGAGTAGGCCGATAGGGTGGCGACCATGGCACCGCGTCCACTGAACGAGATCGTCGAGCCCGGCTGGGCCGCCGCGCTGGAGCCGGTCGCCGGCCGGGTCGCCGCCATGGGCGACTTCCTCCGCGCCGAGCTGGCCGCCGGCCGCACGTACCTGCCCTCGGGGCCGAACGTCCTGCGCGCCTTCCAGCAGCCCCTCGCCGACGTGCGGGTGCTGATCGTCGGGCAGGACCCGTACCCTACGCCCGGCCACGCCGTCGGGCTCAGTTTCTCGGTGGGGGCGGAGGTGCGGCCGATCCCGGCGAGCCTGATCAACATCTTCCAGGAGTACGGGACCGACCTCGGCCTGCCGCAGCCCTCCAACGGCGACCTCACGCCGTGGACGCGGCAGGGCGTGCTGCTGCTGAACCGGGCCCTGACCACCGCTCCGCGCAAGCCCGCCGCGCACCGCGGCAAGGGCTGGGAAGAGGTCACCGAGCAGGCGATCAAGGCCCTGGCGGCGCGCGGCGGCCCGCTGGTGGCGATCCTCTGGGGGCGCGACGCCCGCAACCTGCGCCCGCTGCTGGGCGAGGTGCCGGCGATCGAGTCCGCCCACCCGAGCCCGTACTCGGCGAACGGCGGCTTCTTCGGCTCGCGGCCGTTCAGCCGGGCCAACGAGCTGCTGGTGCGGCAGGGGGCGCAGCCGGTGGACTGGCGACTGCCGTAGGGCTCCCGCGGTAGGGGGCCTGCCGGAGGTGTCCTGCCGGAGGTGTCCTGCCGCAGTGCTTCGCCGGGCAGCTTTGGGCGTCAACCTCACCCGAATGAGTGAAATGACGTTCTGTGTGGCTCATGTGACGCACTGTTCGATGAAGACTGGCGACTCGTCGTACGGAGCACCGGCCCCTTGCCCCGCCTCGCGGGTGATGTCGGAGGCGCGCTCTACCGAGATCACCACCTGTGGGGGTACCGCCATGTCTTCTTCCCGTTCCACGTCCTTCGCCGGCTCCGCCGTCGCCGCCGCGGTGGCGTCGGCGCTGGTCGTGGCGCCGGTGGCCCACGCGACCGGCCCCACGCCCGCGTCCGCCACCGCGGCCGCGGGTTCGACCGCCGCGGCCGCCGCGCCGACCGCCACGGCGGGCAGGGCGCGCGCCGTCACCGCCGAACTCGCGCTGGACGTGCAGCTGTTGAGCAAGGTCGACGTGCCGGTGAACCTCGCGCTCAACAAGGTCGAGAGCCCGGCCCAGCGCGAAGGCTCGCTGCTGACGGCCAAGGTCGACGGCGTCGACCAGCAGGGCCCGGTCACCCTGGTCAAGGCCGATGTCGGCACCTCGGTGGTGAAGTCGGACGCCAAGGGCACCGCCGCCTCGGTCAAGCTGGTCAACGCCGACGTGCACGCGCCCGGTCTCCCGGCCACCACCCTGCTCGGCCTGGAGGCGCTCAGCTCCTCGGTGACCTGCCCGGTCGACGGGCCGCCCACCGCCGACGTCACCGCCCCCGCCAAGCTCACCGTGCTCGGCAAGCCGGTCACCCTCAGCCTGTACGGGCCGACCGACGTGGACGTGCCGCTGGTCGGCAGGGTCTCGGTGGAGTTCTCCAAGCGGGCCACCACGTCGACCACGGCCGCCGCCTCGGCCCTGGAGGTGCAGATCGAGGTGAACCCGCTCAACCTCAACGTCGCCAAGGTGACCGGGAAGATCACCGTGGCCTCGGTGAGCTGCGAGAAGCCGACCGCACCGGTCACGCCGACCCCCTCGGTCACGCCGACGGCGCCCGGCACCGCCCCGGCGGTCCAGCCCGCGGTCGACGCGACCACCACGCCGCCCGGCCGAACCGCCCGGCCGCAGGCCACCGCCACCGCCGCCGGCGGCAACCTCGCCGCGACCGGCGGCAGTGACGCGACCGGTCCGCTCGCCGCCGGAGCCGCCGCCCTGGTCGCGGCCGGCGGCGGCGCGCTCTGGGCCACCCGTCGCCGGGCGGCGCACGCCCGTAAGCACTGACACCCGCCGCGGTGGGGCTCTGCGGGTCGCCGCGGTGAAGGGCCCACCCGCGCCGCGGTGAAGGGCCCACGCCCGTCGCGGTGAAGGAGGGACACCCGTCGCGGTGCGCCGATCGGTGCGGGGTGCCATCCACGGCACTCCCGCACCGTGACCGTGCCAACGCGGACGGTTGGTTCACCTGGGTGTTACATAGGAGGAACAACCGGGAAACGGCGGCTTGCAACGCTACGCGGGCACCCACCACCCAGTTTGCGAGGTTCACCCCCGTGGCAATCAAGGCCGAGTACATCTGGATCGACGGCACGAAGCCGACCGCCAAGCTCCGCTCCAAGACTCGGATCCTGGCCAACGCGGACAAGATCCCCACCTGGGGCTTCGACGGCTCCTCCACCAACCAGGCCGAGGGTCACGCCTCGGACCGCGTCCTCGAGCCGGTTGCCACCTTCCCGGACCCGATCCGCGGCGGCGACAACATCCTCGTCCTGTGCGAGGTGAACGAGATCGACGGCACCCCGCACGAGAGCAACACCCGTGCGCTGCTGCGCCCGATCGCCGAGCAGTTCGCCGCTCAGGAGTCGATCTTCGGCATCGAGCAGGAGTACACCTTCTTCAAGGGCTCCCGCCCGCTCGGCTTCCCCGAGGGCGGCTTCCCGGCCCCGCAGGGCGGCTACTACTGCGGTGTCGGTGCCGAGGAGGTCTTCGGCCGCGAGATCGTCGAGCTGCACATGGACCGCTGCCTCGCCGCCGGCCTCTCGCTCTGCGGCATCAACGCCGAGGTCATGCCCGGCCAGTGGGAGTTCCAGATCGGCCCGGTCGACGCGCTGACCGTCTCCGACCACATGTGGGTCGCCCGCTACCTGCTCTACCGCACCGCCGAGGAGTTCGGCATCGACGCCACCCTCGACGCCAAGCCCGCGCGCGGCGACTGGAACGGTGCCGGCGCGCACACCAACTTCTCCACCAAGGCGATGCGCGAGAACTACGACGCGATCATCACCGCCTGCGAGTCGCTCGGCGCCTCGCAGGAGATCGTCCTGGAGCACGTCACCCAGTACGGCGCCGACATCGAGTCGCGCCTGACCGGCAAGCACGAGACCGCTCCGTGGAACGTCTACAGCTACGGCGTCTCCGACCGCGGCGCCTCGGTCCGTATCCCGTGGCAGGTCGAGGTCGACCAGAAGGGCTACATCGAGGACCGTCGCCCGAACGCCAACGTGGACCCGTACGTGGTGACCCGCCTCCTGGTCAACACCTGCTGCGCCGCCCTGGAGAAGGCCGGCCTCGTCTGAGCCGCCTCCCCCCTGCCGCACCAACCGCCGGGCCTCCCCTCCGCTGCCGAGGGGAGGCCCGGCGGCCGTTCGCCGTCCGCCGCCCGGCGGGGGCCCTTCCGGCGCGGTCGCGGGGGAGTACTGGCGCGGGTGTTCCGGCCCCGGTGTTCCGGCCCCGGTGGGCTGATGTGGGTGTTCTGACACGGGTGTTCTGACGCGGGTGTCTTGTCCAGCGGGGTGGGAGTCCCGGAGAATCGGGCCATGACCGCTCCGGCCCCCTTCCTCCCTGTACGGCGACTGCACGTCGACCTGGGACGGGTGTGCACGGCCGGTTGTCGCCGCTGACGCGAACCAGGTCCACCAGCAGCCGGCAACCACCGCCAGGAGCGTGTCCGTCCATGTCCCTCACCTTTCACTGGTTCCTCCCCACCAACGGCGACAGCCGGCAGATCGTCGGCGGCGGGCACGGCTCGACGCCCGGCGCGGCCGGCTCCGACCGGCCGCCGAGCATCGCCTACCTCGGCCAGATCGCCCGCACCGCGGAGCAGTTGGGCTTCGAGGGGGCGCTGACCCCGACCGGTGCGTGGTGCGAGGACGCCTGGCTGACCACGGCGATGCTGACCCAGGTGACCGAGCGGCTGAAGTACCTGGTGGCGTTCCGGCCCGGGCAGATCAGTCCGACCCTGGCCGCGCAGATGGCGGCGAGCTACCAGCGGCAGTCCGGCGGACGGCTGTTGCTCAACGTGGTGACCGGCGGGGAGTCGGCCGAGCAGCGCGCGTACGGGGACTTCCTGGACAAGGACGCCCGTTACGCCAGGACCGGCGAGTTCCTGTCCATCACCCGCCGACTCTGGGCCGGGGAGACGGTCGACCACGACGGCGTCCATCTGCGGGTCGAGCGGGCCACCCTGAACCGGCTCCCGGACCAGGTGCCGCCGGTGTACTTCGGCGGGTCCTCCCCGGCGGCGGGCGACGTCGCCGCCCGCTACGCCGACGTCTACCTGACCTGGGGCGAACCGCCCGCGCAGGTCCGCGAGAAGATCGCCTGGATCCGCGAACTGGCCGCCGCCCAGGGCCGGGTGGTCCGCTTCGGCATCCGGCTGCACGTGATCACCCGGGACACCTCCGCCCAGGCCTGGGCGGAGACCGAGCGGCTGCTGGCGTCGATGGACCCGGCGCGCGTCCGGGAGACCCAGCGCGCCCTCGCCGAGAGCGAGTCGGAGGGCCAGCGCCGGATGCTCGCGCTGCACGGCGGCTCGGCCGAGCGGCTGGAGATCCACCCCGGGCTCTGGGCCGGCATCGGCCTGCTGCGGGGCGGCGCGGGCACGGCCCTGGTCGGCAGCCACCGGGAGGTCGCGGACCTCATCACCGAGTACCACGAGCTGGGCATCGACGAGTTCGTGCTCTCCGGGATCCCGCACCTGGAGGAGGCGTACTGGTTCGGCGAGGGCGTGCTGCCGCTGCTCGCCGCCCGCAACCTCTGGACCCGACCGTGACCGGGGCGGCGGCCCCGTAGGTCCACCGGTCTGCCGGTCCGCCGGCCCGCCGCCCCTTCGGCTCCGATCAGGGGATCCTGAACTCCTGGGACTTGTTCCCGGGGGTGCAGGTGACCATGGTGACCTGGTTGCCCGCGCCGTTGTCGGTCATGCACGCGGAGCCCATGTAGTCCGCGAGGCGGAAGGCGCCCGGCGTGCTCCCGGCACTGACCTTCCAGTTGCTCAGGACGCTGAAGCCGCCCGAGAGCGTCACCCGCCCGTCGGTCTCCTGGACGAGCGGCGCGCCGCTCAGGTTGCACGGGTAGAGGTGGTACCAGCCGCCCGGGTCCGGGTCCGAACGCACCCAGCCGTAGGCGGTGTTGCCGCCCATGATCACGGACTGGCCGGCCGACGGGCTGTCCTTGGACAGGCCGAGCTTGAGGCCGGAGGCCACGCTGACGATCGGCCCCCACTTGGTGCCTCCGCAGCCCGGCGGCGTGACGGGCGTCTGCGGCGGGGCGCTGGTGGCCGCCGGCTGGGGGTTGGGCTGCGTGCCGGGCTGCGTTCCGGGAGCGGGCTGGTTCCCGGCCCCGGCGGTGCCGGCCGCCGGGGCCGGGACGCCGGCCGGCGGCTGGGTCGCGCGCGGGGTGCCGCCCGCTCCGGTCGCGCCGCCGCCGTTCGCCGCACCGGTGCCGCCCGGCGCGGGCGTGGACTGCTGGGCGCCGGGGGTCGCGGTGGCGCCGGGCGCGGTCGGGGTGCCGGTCGGCGCGGGGGTGGTCGGCGGCGGGGTCGTCGCGTTCTCGGCCGGCGTTGCCGGGCCGCCGGGGTTCGCCGGGCCGGAGACCGTGACGGACGGCTGCGTCCCGGGCGTCTTCGCCTCGGAGGTGAAGGGCGTGCGGTCGATCAGCAGCACGGTCGCGGTGCCCGCCGTGATGATCACCGGTATGACGATGGGGACGAGGAAGCCGCGCCGCCGCCGACGGGTGCCGGGTTCGGTGGCGTCCCGGGACTCCACCTTGCCGACGTCGGCCGCGGCTACGGCGGGCGTCGCGGGTATCACCGGAACGACCGGCGGCGCCGGCAGCGCGGGGGCGCCGGGAGCGGCGGCGATCGCGGCCCGCGCCGCCGCGGCCATCGCGCCGGCGTCGGCGAAGCGGTCCTCCGGCTTCTTGGCCAGCGCGGTGGCGATCAGCCCGCGCACCGCCTCCGGAACGGCCGCCGGCAGCTCCGGAGCGGGCTCCCGGATGTGCTTGAGGGCGACCTCCAGCACGCTCTCGCCGACGAACGGCGGCTGTCCGGTGAGCAGTTCGTAGCCGACCACGCCGATCGAGTAGAGGTCCGAGGCCGGGGTGATGGCCTGTCCCTCGGCCTGTTCGGGGGCCATGTAGAGCGCCGTCCCGATCACCGCGTGGGAGGCGGTGATCCGGGTGCTGGCGACCGCCCGCGCGATGCCGAAGTCGGTCACCGTCACCCGGCCCTCGGACCGGACCATCAGATTGGACGGTTTGACGTCGCGGTGCACGATCTCCTGCCGGTGGGCGGCGTGCAGGGCGTCCAGCGCGGTGGCGAGCAGCCCCAGGGCCCGCTCGGGCGGCATCGGCCCGCTCTCGGCGAGCACCTTGTCCAGCGGCTGCCCGTCGATCAGCTCCATCACGATGTAGGCGACCCGGTCGTCCCCGGCGTCCTCGCCGCTCTCGCCGTAGTCGTGGACGTCCACGATGCCGGGGTGCTTCAGCGCCGCGAGCAGCTGGGCCTCGCGCCGGAACCGCTTGACGAAGGCGCCGTCCTCGACCAGCCCCGGATGCAGGATCTTCACGGCGACCTGCCGTGCGAGCACCTCGTCGTCGGCGCGCCAGACGGAGCCCATGCCCCCGCCGCCGATCCGCTCGGTCAGGGTGTAACGCCCCCCGAGCACCGTCCCCCGGCTGCTCATGCTCTCTGCCCCCACCTGTCATGCCCCGGCCCAACAGCCCCACTGGTCGCACAGTCTGCCAGAGGGCACCGGGCCCCCCGTCCGCGCGCGTGCCCATGCTACGGACCGCCCCCGACGGGTCGTCAGCGGGCCTGCGGGCACCGGGCGGGCCGGGAATCGGCGGCTCCCACGGCCGCCGGCTCCGGGAGCGGCCTCGGCCGTCCGCCGGTCCCGGCCGAACGGGCCGTCCCACCGGGCATCGGGCCTGAGTAGGGTGGGTGCGACAGCACATCGAACCCGACCAAGGAGCAGACGTGAGCGTGCCGGCGTCCATCGCCCTGCAGCAGGAGATCGCCCGGGAGCTGGAGGTCGCCGAGACCTTCCACGCCGAGAAGGAGATCGAGCGCCGGGTGGCCTTCCTCGCCGAGCGGCTGACCTCCACCGGTCTGCGCGCCCTCGTGCTCGGCATCAGCGGCGGTGTCGACTCCACCACCGCCGGCCGGCTCTGCCAGCTCGCCGTCGAGCGCGCCCGGGCCGCCGGGCACGAGGCGCGGTTCTACGCCATGCGGCTGCCCTACGGGGTCCAGGCCGACGAGCACGACGCCCAGCTCGCGCTCTCCTTCATCCGGCCGGACCACCTGCTGACCGTCGACATCAAGCCCGCCAGCGACGCCGCGCTCGACGCCGCCGTGGCCGCCGACGTGGCCTTCCGCGACGCCGGCCACCAGGACTTCGTGCTCGGCAACATCAAGGCCCGCCAGCGCATGATCGCCCAGTACGCGGTGGCCGGCGCGCACGACGGCCTGGTCGTCGGCACGGATCACGCTGCCGAGGCGGTCTCCGGCTTCTTCACCAAGTTCGGCGACGGCGCGGCCGACCTCGTCCCGCTCACCGGCCTGACCAAGCGCCGCGTGCGCGCCGTCGCGGACGCCCTGGGCGCCCCGGCCGAGCTGGTCCGGAAGGTCCCGACCGCCGACCTGGAGACCCTCGCCCCGGGCAAGGCCGACGAGGACGCCCTCGGTGTCACCTACGACGACATCGACGACTTCCTGGAGGGCAAGCCGGTCGCCGAGGAGACCTTCGAGACGATCGTCCGCCGCTACCGCCTCACCGACCACAAGCGCCGCCTCCCGATCGCCCCGTAGGGCGGTCCACGGCCCACCAGGCCGGCCTGCTCTGTCCGTGCGTCACGTGGTGACGCACGGACAGAGC
>NZ_JBHWUI010000040.1:0-57472 GCF_042737525.1 Kitasatospora sp. NPDC059973
CGTTGCCCGCGCACCCGCCAGGGTCTCTGGACGTACGGCCCGTCAGGCCCGGTAGGCAGCCCAGGAGTTGGACATCCTGGCGACCTGGCCGGGGGTGAACTGGGTCATGCAGGAGTCGTAGGTGTAGTCCATGAAGTTGTGGATCGGGTCGACGCCGGTGGCCGTGCAGGTGTCGCGGCCGGCCGGGCACTGGTACGCGGCCGTCTTCTCGGCCGGAGTGTCCGAGACGTAGTCGCCCTGGCCGCCGCAGCCGCCCTGGAAGGTGTGGTACAGCCCGAGCCAGTGGCCGACCTCGTGGGTGACGGTGTCGCCCTCGTTGTAGTTGGTGGCCGAGCCGCCGGGGAACGAGCTGTCGAGGATGACCACGCCGTCGTCGCTCGGGTTCGACTGGTAGGAGCTGGGGAAGGTCGCCCAGCCGAGCAGCGACTGGCCGAGCTTGGCGGTGTAGAGGTTGAGGGCGTTGGCACCGCCCTTGCGCAGCGAGCTCTTCATCGACCGTTCGGCCGAGGAGCCCGGGGTGACGCCGTTGTACCAGGACGAGTTGTCGGTGTAGTCGGTGCCGGTCAGCTGGAACTGGAACTGGCTGGCGGTGTTGCCCGCGCCCTGGCCGCCGTAGGCGGCGTTGAGGACGGAGATCTGCCGGCTGATGTCCGTCGCGGTCAGCTTGCCCGTCGATCCGGCGTGGACCACGTGGACGTACACCGGGATGGTCGTGGTGGCGGCGAGCGTCCCCGGGGCGAGCAGCGCGCTGCCCTGGGAGGAGTGGGCCAGCTGGGCGACCCGGGCGCTGAGGTCCGCGTCCATCGCCTGGGCCTGGGCCTGGGTGACGGCGTTGGGCTCCTGGCCGCCCGGGCTGCCGGCGGGCTTGCGGGCCCCGGCGTCCTGGCTCTCCCCGCCGACGCACGGGGCGGCGACCGCGCCGGGGGCCTGCGCGGCGGCGGTGGAGAACGCCGAGGGGGCGGCGAACTGGGTGAGCCCGAGGGCCGTGACGAGGGCTGCGGCGCTGAGGAATCTGCGGGGGACACGCGAGGGTACGCGGGCAGAACGACGCATCTGCGCTCCTGAGGGGGAGTTGTGGGGGGTGGCGGAGGGGGGCCGCCGAGCCTAGGCTACGCAGGGCCGCGTGTACGCGTCAGGTTTCTTCCGGCCGCGAAGTTCTGACGACATATCGGACATAACCCGGAAGCCCGATCGAGTGACCCCGGTCACAGGTGGAGCATTTCCGATGCCGTACGGTCGGGGCAACGCCCCCGAGTTGTCCGAAAGTTGACGCTCCGTCCGCCGGACAGGCCTCGGAAGGCCGACCGGACCGGTCGGGTGGGCGGCCCCGCACCGCCTCGCCGAGACTACGACGCCACGAAGACGATCTCCCGCACGGCGCGCGCACCGGCCCGGTCGAGTACCACCGCCGACGCACAGCCCGCCGGCGGCTCGCCCGTCCCGGCCAGCCGCCCGCGCAGCCGCCGGGCGGACTCGCGGTGCCGGGCGAAGGCGTACGCGGAGACGCGCTGGCCCCGGGCGTGCTGGCCGTCCCGGGCCTCCTCCGCGCTCGCGTCCAGCAGGATCAGGTGCACCCGGCGCCCCTGCCGGGCGGCCGCGCGGCCCAGCCAGTACCGCACCCAGGGCAGCGTGCCGCAGTCGTGCACCGCGAGCGGGCCGCCGGCCAGGACGGCGCGGCGCAGCCGCCGGTAGTGCGCGGCCCGCACCAGCGGGCGGTAGGCGGCATAGGGCAGCCAGCCGGGGACCCGGGCCGCGTACTCCTCCCGCACCTGCTGGGAGTCGACCAGCGGGGCGCGGACGCAGCGGCGCATCAGGGTGCTCTTGCCGCTGCCCGGCAGGCCCGACACGACCAGCAGGTCGTCGGCGCGGTAGTGCAGCGCCTGCGCGGGCACCGCGGCGGCCCCCGCCTCGGGGCACCCGGCCGCGCCGGGGCCCCGGCGCAGGTCGTGCAAGCCGCGCGGGCGCAGCACCGCCGCGGCCGGGCGGACCTCGGCGGCGCACGCCGATCTCGGTACGGGCACCTTGGCCCCGGACACCCCGACCTCAACCACCGGCACTCCCCCTGACTCCGCGGCCCCGGCTCCCCGGCCTCCGCCTCCCGAAGAAACCTTCCCCCTTCAAGAGAGAGTAAAGACTAGTGGTCAGCGCCGGTGCGGCCGAGCCCTCCCGCGCCGCCGCGGCGCCTCCCGCACAACGCCCTCGCACCACGCCCTCGGAACCGACGCATTCGCCCCGGCCGTTCGTACCGGCTGTTTCGGCCCGGCTGCCGGGGCAGAGCGCGCCGCCCCCGCCCGGCGGCGCAGGCGGGCGGAGGCGGGCGGGGGCGGCGGACGGTCGCGGGGCGGGTCAGCCCAGCTGCGGGGCGACCCGGGAGGCGATCAGCTCCAGGTGGTCGAGGTCGTCCAGGTCGAGGATCTGGAGGTAGAAGCGCTCGGAGCCGACGGCGGCGTAGCGGCCGATCGTCGCCACCACCTCGTCGGGGGTGCCGGCCAGGCCGTTGGCCTTCAGCTCGTCCACGTCGCGGCCGATCGCGGCGGCCCGGCGGGCCACCTCGGCGTCGTCCCGGCCCACGCAGGCGACCAGGGCGTTGGAGTACACCAGGTCGTCGGCCTGGCGCCCGGCCCGCTCGACGGCGGCCCGGACCCGGCCGAACTGGGCGGCGCTCTGCTCGACCGAGACGAAGGGCAGGTTGAACTCGTCGGCGAAGCGGGCGGCCAGCGCCGGCGTCCGGGTCGGGCCCGTGCCGCCGACCAGCACCGGGATCTTCTCCTGGGCGGGCTTGGGCAGCGCCGGCGACTCGGTCAGCCGGTAGTACTCGCCGGCGAAGTCGAAGGTGTCGCCGACCTTGGTGTTCCAGAGGCCGGTGATGATCGCCAGCTGCTCCTCCAGCCGCCCGAACTTCTCCTTGGGGAACGGGATGCCGTAGGCGGTGTGCTCCTCCTCGAACCAGCCGGCGCCGAGGCCGAACTCGACCCGGCCGCCGCTCATCGCGTCGACCTGGGCGACCTGGATGGCGAGCACCCCGGGCAGCCGGAAGGTGGCGGCGGTCATCAGGGTGCCCAGGCGGATGGTGCTGGTGTCGCGGGCGAGGCCGGCCAGCGTGATCCAGGCGTCGGTGGGGCCGGGCAGGCCGCTCACCCCGCCCATCTTGAGGTAGTGGTCGGAGCGGAAGAAGGCGCTGAAGGCGCCGAGCTCCTCGGTGGTCCGCGCCACCCGGAGCAGGGTGTCGTAGCTCGCGCCCTGCTGGGGCTCAGTGAAGATTCGAAGATCCATGCGGTCCATTCTGGGGCAGATCGCCCCGTGCTTCCGGGCGATCCGCGCTTTCGGCCACGCGGCGGGGCGGGGGGCGGGACCGGCCGGGCGGCGGGCGGCGGGGTGGCCAAGGTCTCAGCCCGCGCGGCCGCTCCCCCGCCGCCGCTCGCCTACCTTGGACGGATGTTCGCCACGCCCGACGAGTCCCACCGCGACTCCCCCGACCAGCCGGCCGGCTGCCCGCTGCCCGGGATCGTCGCCGCCTTCACGCCGCGGCTGGCCGAGTTCGCCTTCGAGCCCGGCTTCGTCGCCGCGGTCGACCAGCACGTCGCCCAGTTGCGCGAACTGCTCTACGCGCAGGGCCCGGAGCTGCTGCCCCTGGCGCTGGACCGCGCGGAGCTGTCGCAGTACGCGGCGGAGTTCGTCGACGCGCTGATCGACATCGGCTGGCGGGAGCCGGTGGGGTACGACTTCGCGGTGCACCGGCTGACCGCGATCTGCTGGCTGGTGCGCGAGCAGGGCCTGCTCACCCGCTGAGGGCGGGCGCGGCCGGGGCGATCCTCCCGGGCGGGCCCGGCGCCGGCGGGTCGACGCGTACAGTGGCGGTCCACGGACGGACGGCGGGGGCGGGACGGTACAGGGTGAGCGGCGACACGGGGAGCACGGTCCGGGCGGGTCGCGAGAGCGGTGCGACCGGCCACCGGGCGCTGGTCTGGCGGGAGCTGCCCGAGCGCCCGGTGGCCGCGGTGCTGGTCCTGCACGGCGGCCGGGAGCACGGCCTCGGCCGGCCCGGCCCGGTCAACCTGCCCGGCCTGCGGATGACCGGGTTCGTCCGGGCCCTGCGCCGGGAGACGGCGGGGGCCGGGGTCGCGATCGGCACCGTCCGCTACCGCCACCAGGGCTGGAACGGCGAGCGCGCCGACGCCGCCCGGGACACCCGGGCCGCGCTCGGCGACCTGGCCGAGGAGCTGGGGCACGTGCCGACGCTGCTGGTCGGCCACTCGATGGGCGGCCGGGCGGCGCTGCGCGCGGCGGGCCACCCGAACGTCACCGGCGTGGTCGCGCTGGCGCCCTGGTGCCCGGCGGAGGACCCGTGCGTACAGCTCGCCGGCCGGAGCGTCCTGATGCTGCACGGCGACCGCGACAAGGTCACCGGCCCGGCCGACACCCGCGCCTTCGCCGCCCGCGCCCGCTCGGCCGGGGCCGGGGTCTGCGGCTACACCGTGGTCGGCAGCGGTCACGCCCTCCTCCGGCGCTCCGGTGACTGGCACCGTGCCACCGCCCGGCTCTGCACCGGACTGCTCGGCCTGCGCGACCTGCCCGCCGAGGTCGGGGCCGCGCTGGCGCTGCCGGCCGGCAGCCGCGACGCCCTCGCCCTCCCGCTCCCCGCCCAGCCGCGCACGGCGCCGCCGCGCCGCCTCACCCCGGTCCTGCCGACCGACGCCTGACGCCGCGCGCCGGCCGCCCCGGCGGTCACCGCACCCCGGCGGCCGGGCCGGGCGCGGGCACCGCGTGCTCCGCCGCACGGCTGACCTCCTCCCAGCCGGCCCAGGTCTCCATCCTGGTCCGCGCGATGTCGAACGCCAGGTCGTAGACCATGCTCCCCAGCAGCAGGCGCAGCGGGGGCTCGTCGCTGTCGACGAGCCGGAGCAGCGCCTCGGCGGCGAGCTTCGGGTCGCTGTCGACCGAGCCCTCGGCGAACTGCTTCGCCAGTTCGGCCCGGAGCGGGTCGTAGGCGTCCAGGGTGTCGGTGCTGTGCATCGCCGTGTAGAGGTCGGTCCAGTAGCCACCGGGCTGCACGATGCTCACCTTCACGCCGAAGCCGGCCACCTCCCTCGCGATCGCCTCGCTCAGGCCCTCCAGCGCGAACTTGCCGGCGCTGTAGAGCCCGGTGCTCGGGAATCCGCCCAGCGCGGCGACGCTGGAGATCTGCACCAGGTGCCCGGAGCCCTGCCCGCGCAGCACGGGCAGCACCGCCTGGCTCACCCAGAGCGCGCCGAAGAAGTTGACGTCGAGGTGGGCCCGGGCCTCGGCCTCGCCGAACTCCTCGACCATGCCCATCGAGAGCATCCCGGCGTTGTTGACGACGATGTCGAGCCGGCCGAAGTGGCCGACGGCCTCGGCGACCGCCGCGAAGACGGCGCCGCGGTCGGTCACGTCCAGCCCGAGGGGCAGCACCCGCCCGGGGTGGGCGGCCGCCAGCTCCTCCAGCGGCCCGGTGGTGCGCGCGGCGACCGCGACCCGGTCCCCCGCGGCGAGTGCCGCGTCCGCGAAGGCGCGGCCGAGGCCCCGGCTGGCGCCCGTGATGAACCAGACCCGGTCGGTGCTTGCGGCTGAGGTGCGCATACCCGGTACTCCTCCACTTACGAGAGACGAGACGGTTCGTCTCGTTTGCTGGCCTCCACTATCGTCCCCGTTCCGCCTTCTTGTCAAGACGAGACGTATCGTCTCACTGGCTCCGCGTGCGGCCGGTGATCCGGGCCGGGCGGTCCAGCTGCACCGCGCACGACCCTTTTTGACGGTTCTCGACCGCGATGATCGCCCGGCCGGTAGCGTCACTCCTGTCGTCCGAGGCCCACCGGCACCGGCTGCCGCACGGGCACCGTGTGCCGCCCGGTGCGACATGTCAGGGCGGCGCTACGGGGAGCGCGCCTTCGTGTGGACCCCGAGGAGTGAGAACCAGTGATGACTGCCAGGCGCCACCGTGGAGTCGAGGCCACCGCCGGACGGGCGGCCCGCCGATGACCGTCGCACCCCGGCACCCCTTCGAGGCCGAGGCCGGTCTCGCCGACTACCTGGAACGGCACGCCCGCACCTCCCCCGAGAAGACCGCGATCATCCACCCCGACGGCCGGGAGCCGGACGGCGCGATCCGCTACCGCGAGCTCAGCTACGGCGAACTGCAACGCCGGGTCGAGGAGTTGGCGGCCGGGTTCAGCCGGATCGGGATCACCTCGGGCATGCGGACCATCCTGATGCCCAAGCCCGGACCGGATCTGTACATCCTCGTCTTCGCGCTGCTGCGGATCGGCGCGGTACCGGTGGTGGTGGACCCGGGCATGGGCATCAAGCGCATGCTCGACTGCTACCGCGCGGTGGGCGCGGAGGCCTTCGTCGGGCCCTCGGTCGCGCACGCCGTCCGGGTGCTCGGCCGCCGCACCTTCGCGACCGTCCGGATCAAGGTGACGCTGGGCCGGCGCTGGTTCTGGGGCGGCCACACCCTGGACGGGCTGCTCGGCGGCTCCGGCTCGGCGCCGGCCCGGCCGGTGACCGGCGACGACCTGATGATGATCGCCTTCACCACCGGGAGCACCGGCGCCGCCAAGGGCGTCGAGAGCGTCCACCGGATGGCCACCGCGACGGCCCGCCAGATGCACGCCGCGCACGGGCGCGACCGTGACGACATATCGCTGGTCACCGTCCCGATCTGGGGGCTGTTCGACCTCATCTACGGCTCGACCATGGTGCTGGCTCCGATCGCGCCGGCCAAGGTGGCGCAGGCGGACCCGGAGCTGCTGACGGCGGCCCTGACCCGGTTCCGGGTGTCCACCGTGTTCGGCTCCCCGGCGCTGTTCCGCGTCCTCGCCGCCCACCTGGAGCGCGAGCGCGTCCCGCTGCCCGAGCTGCGCGGCGTGGTGTCCGCCGGCGCACCCGTCCCGCCCGACCTGGTCGCCTCGCTGCGCCGGGTGCTGGACGAGCGGACCGGGATCCACGTCGCCTACGGCGCCACCGAGGCGATGCCGATCTCCTCGATCGAGTCCACCGAGATCCTGGGCGAGACGGCGGCCCGGGGCGCGCTGGGCGACGGCACCTGCGTCGGCCGGCCGGTCGACGGGACGCTCGTGCGGCTGGTGCGGGTCGACGACGGCCCGCTGCCGGACTGGGAGGACGACCTGGCCGTCCCCGGCGGGGAGATCGGCGAGATCGTGGTGGCGGGGGACGTGGTCAGCCCGCGCTACCACGCCACCGCGGACGCCAACGCCCAGTACAAGATCCGCGAGCGGCCCGCCGACGGTCCCGAGCGGACCTGGCACCGGACCGGTGACCTGGGCTACCTGGACGACGCCGGGCGCCTCTGGTTCTGCGGGCGCCGGGCCCAGCGGGTGCGCACCGCCGGGGGCGACCTGCACACCGTCCGCTGCGAGGGGGTCTTCAACGCGCACCCGCTGGTCCGGCGCAGCGCGCTGGTCGGCATCGGGGCCCCCGGGGCCCAGCGCCCGGTGGTGTGCGTGGAGACCGAGGACGGCGTCTCCGAGGAGCAGTGGCCCGAGCTGCTGACCGAGCTGCGCCGGCTCGGCGCCGACCGGCCGCTGACGGCCGGGCTGCGCGAGTTCCTGCGGCACCCGGGGTTCCCGGTCGACATCCGGCACAACGCGAAGATCGGGCGCGAGGAGCTGGCCGGCTGGGCCGAGCGGCAGACGGCCGCCCGCACCTGAGCCGAACCGCGCGGGCCGGTCCGGACGGTGCTCCCGTCCGGACCGGCCCGCGCGGGTGCCGGGGGGGTCAGCGCGTCAGCGCGTCAGCCAGAAGGCCTCGCGCTGGAAGGCGTAGGTGGGCAGGTCCACCCGCCGCCCGCCCGGCAGGGCGGTGCGCCAGTCGACGTCCTGGCCGCGCACCCACCGCCGGGCGAGCGCCTCCAGTTCGCCGGCCGTACCGGTCGCCGGGGCCGCGGTGTCCGCCTCCGGCCGGCCGTCGATCACGTTCTCGGCCGGCGCCCCCTCGGCCACCGCCTTGAGCCCGCCGAGGAACCCCTCCCGGTCGGCGGCGAACACCACCGCGCGGTGCTCCAGGCCCGCCCGGCCGGTGGCCAGCGAGAAGGCGACGTCCAGGGCGGACGGCTCGGCCCCGGACTCCAGGAAGGCGGCGAGGCGCGCCGCCTGGGCGGCCAGCCCGGCCGCGGTGCGGCCCGACAGTGCCCAGGGCAGCGGCCCGTGCTGCCGGGCCGGAGCGCCCCCGGAGTCCGGGGCGTCCTCGGCCACGTGTTCCAACACGACATGGGTGTTGGTGCCGCTCATCCCGAACGAGGACACCCCGGCCCGCCTGGGCCGACCGGTCTCCGGCCAGGACCGCGCCCGCGTCAGCAGCCGGACCGCGCCGGCCTCCCAGTCCACCTGCGGTGACGGCCGGTCCGCGTGCAAGGTCCGGGGAAGCACGCCGTGCCGCATGGCCAGCACCATCTTGATCACTCCGGCCACGCCGGACGCCGACTGGGTGTGGCCGATGTTGGACTTCATGGTGCCCAGCCAGAGCGGCCGTTCGGGCGAGCGGCCGGCGCCGTAGGCGGCCAGCAGCGCGGTGGCCTCGATCGGATCGCCCAGCGCCGTACCGGTACCGTGCGCCTCCACCGCGTCGACCTGATCGGGCGTCAGGTCGGCGTTGGCCAGGGCCTGCTGGATCACCCGCCGCTGCGCCGAACCGCTGGGCGCGGTGAGCCCGTTGCTCGCGCCGTCCTGGTTGACGGCCGAGCCGCGGACCAGGGCCAGCACCGGGTGCCCGTGCCGGCGGGCGTCCGACAGCCGCTCCAGCAGGACGACGGCGACGCCCTCGGCCATTCCCATGCCGTCGGCCTCCGCCGAGAAGGACTTGCAGCGGCCGTCCGCCGACAGCTCGCCCAGCCGGCTCAGCCCGACCAGTTCGGACGGGTAGGACATCACGGTGACCCCGCCCGCCAGGGCGAGCGAGCAGTCGCCCTGGCGCAGCGCCTGGGCGGCCAGGTGCAGGGCGACCATCGAGGACGAGCACGCCGTGTCGACGGTGACCGCCGGGCCCTCCAGGCCGAGGGTGTAGGAGACCCGGCCGGAGAGGATGCTGATCACGTCGCCGAGACCGAGGTGCGCCGACAGCTCGTCGGTGACCTCGGCCCGGGCGCCGTAGCCCTGGTAGCGGGAGCCGATGTAGACGCCGGTCCGGCTGCCGCGCAGGGCGTGCGGGTCGATGCCGGCCCGCTCGACGGCCTCCCAGGAGGCCTCCAGCAGCAGCCGCTGCTGCGGGTCCATCGCCAGCGCCTCGCTCGGGCCGATGTCGAAGAACCCGGGGTCGAACTCGGCGGCGTCGTGCAGGAATCCGCCCTCCCGCGTGCAGGTGGTGTCGGGGCGTCCGGGCTGCGGGTGGTAGAGGCCCGCGAGGTCCCAGCCGCGCTCGGTGGGCAGCCCGGAGACGGCGTCCGTACCGGCGTCGAGCAGCTGCCAGAGGTCCTCGGGCGTCCGGACGCCGCCCGGCAGCCGGCAGCTCATCGCCACGATCGCGACGGGGTCGTCCCCGGCCGCGGCACCGGCGGGCGCCGGGTGCTCGGCCACCCGGGGCGACTCCCCCAGGATCTCGGTCCGCAGCCGGTCGGCGAGCGCCCGGACCGTCGGGTGGTCGAAGACCACGGTGGTCGGCAGCCGCAGGCCGGTCGCGGCGTTCAGCCGGTTGCGCAGGTCGACCGAGGCCAGCGACTCGAAGCCGAGTTCGCGGAAGGGCCGCCCGGTCGCGATCGCCTCGGGCGAGTCGTGGCCGAGCACCGCCGCCACCGTCCCGGCGACCAGTTCCAGCAGCTCCCGGTCGGCCTCCGCCGCCGGGCGGCCCGCCAGGCGGTCGCGCCACCGGGCGAGGGCGTCCGCCGCGTGCCCGGGCTCCGGCTGCTCGCTCCGGCGGCCCCGGCGGGCCTCGGGGATGGCGTCCAGGAGCGGCCGCGGCCGGGCCGAGGCGAAGGTCGGCACGAAGCGGTCCCAGGCCACGTCGACCAGGGCGACGAAGGTCTCGTCGCGGTCCAGCACCTGCTGGAGGGCGGCGACGGCCGGTTCGGGGTCCATCAGCGGCAGCCCCTGCCGGAACAGCCGGCGCTCGGCCTCCTTCGACGGGCCCTCGGGGCCCCAGCGGTCCGGGGTGTTCCACAGCCCCCAGGCGACCGAGGTCGCCCGCAGCCCGCGGGCCCGGCGCTGCTGCGCGAGGGCGTCCAGGTAGGCGTTGGCCACCGCGTAGGCGCCGTGGTCGCCGCTGCCCCAGACCCCGGCGACGGACGAGAAGAGCACGAAGGCGTCCAGGTCGTCCCGGTCGAAGATCTCGTCGAGGTGGCGGGCGCCGTCCGCCTTGGCCGCCACCACCTCGGCGAACTCCGCCGGGGTGGTGGCGTCCAGCGAACTCAGCCGGATGAAGGCGGCCGCGTGCACGACGGCCCGCACCGGCGTGCCGTCCGCCGCCAGCCGGGCCACCAGCGCGGCGAGCGCCGACCGGTCCGCGACGTCGCACGCGGTGACCGTCAACCTGGTACCGGTGGCCGCGAGTTCGGCCCGCAGCGCGTCGGTGGCCGGACCGCCGGCGGCGGAGCGACTGGTGAGCACCAGGTGCTCGGCCCCGCTGCGGGCCAGCCAGCGGGCGAGGTAGGGGCCGACCGCCCCGGTGGCGCCGGTGAGCAGGACGGTGCCGCGCGGCCGCCAGCCGGCCGGTTCGGCCGCCGTCCCCGGCTCGGCCCCGGCCCCCGCTGCGACCTCCGCCCCGGGGGCCGGGGCCGACGCGCGGACCAGCCGGCGCGCGTACAGGCCGTCGGCCCGGACGGCCACCTGGTCCTCGTCGGCGATGCCCGCGAGCACGCCGCACAGCCGGGCGCGCGCCCGGTCGTCCGGCTGCCCGGGCAGGTCGACCAGGCCGCCCCAGCGGTCGGGGTGCTCCAGGGCGACCGTCCGGCCCAGGCCCCAGAGGGCGGCCTGGCCGGGGCTGTCGAGCGGGTCGGCGGCGCCGACCGTGACCGCGCCGCGCGTCGCGCACCAGAGCGGGGCCGCGACACCGGCGTCACCGAGCGCCTGCACCAGGGTCAGCGTGAGCACCAGGCCCACCGACAGCGCGGGGTGCTCGGGGTGCGGCTGCCCGGCCGGCGCCAGCAGCGACAGCACGCCCGCCAAGGGCTCCGGCCCGCCGGCGAGTTCGCGCAGCCGGTCGGCCAGCCGGGCGCGGTCCGCGGCCGGGTCGAGCGCGATCCGCAGCACCCGGGCGCCGTGCTCGGCGAGGGCGCGTTCGGCCCCGGTGGCCCACGGGTCACCGGTGTCACCGGCCGGGACCACCACCAGCCAGGTGCCGGACAGGGCCGGCCCGGACGGCTCGCGGAGCGGCTGCCAGTCGATGACGTAGCGCCAGCCGTCCACCGCGGACAGCGTCCGCTGCCGCTGCCGCCAGGCGGCGAGCAGCGGCAGGGCGGGCGCCAGGGCGTCGACGGCCGCCCCGCCGTCCGGTCCGGCGCCCAGCGCGCGGGCCAGGGCCTCGATGTCGCCCTGCTCGACGGCCGCCCAGAACGGCTGGTCCGCGAGCGGCCGGCCGCCCGGCCCCGGCTCCTCCTCCGGCTCGGCGTCGAGCCAGTAGCGGCGGCGCTGGAAGGCGTAGGTGGGCAGCTCGACCGGGCGGCCGCCGGCGGTGGCGGCGCTCCAGTCGACCGGCACACCGGCGGCCCAGAGCCCGGCCACCGAGGCCAGCAAGCGCTCCGGCCCGCCCTCGTCGCGGCGCAGCGTGCCCGTCACGGTGGCCGTGGCCTCCGCGCTCTCGACGGTGTCCTGGATGCCGGCCGCCAGCACCGGGTGGGGGCTGACCTCGATAAAGACCCGGTGGTCGTCGTCGAGCAGCGCCCGGGTGGCGGCCTCGAACTCCACCGGCTGGCGCAGATTGGCGTACCAGTAGGCGGCGTCCAGCTCCCGCCCCTCCATCAGCCGCCCGGTGACCGAGGAGTAGAACGGCACCTCGGCCGGGCCCGGCACGACCGGCGCCAGTACCCCGGCCAGCTCGTCCCGGACCAGATCGATCTGCGGCCCGTGCGAGGCGACGCCCGCCTGGACCCGGCGGACCCGGACGCCGTCCGCCTCGCAGTCCTTCACGAAGGCGCCCAGCGCGTCGAGGTCCCCCGACACCACCACGGTGCCCGGCCCGTTCACGGCCGCCACCGAGAGCCGGCCCTCCCAGGCCCGCAGGCGCTCGCGCACCTGCTCCACCGGCAGGAACACCGGGGCCAGCCCACCGAGTCCGGCCAGTCGGGCCAGGGCCCGGCTGCGCAGCGCGGCCAACCGGGCGGCGTCCGGGAGCGTCAGCACGCCGGCCACGCAGGCGGCCGCCACCTCGCCCTGGGAGTGCCCCACCACGGCCGAGGGTTCCACCCCGTAGGAGCGCCAGACCGCCGCCAGCGACACCAGGACGGAGAACAGCACGGGCTGGACGACGTCGATCCGGTCCAGCGACGGCGCGCCGGGCGCGCCCCGCAGCACGTCCAGGAGGTCCCAGTCGACGAAGGGCTTCAGCGCCTCGGCGCACTCCGCCATCCGGGCCCGGAAGACCTCCGACTCCGCCAGCAGCTCGACGCCCATCCCGACCCACTGCGAGCCCTGGCCCGGGAAGACGAAGACGGTGCCGTCGTGCTCGGTGACGGCGGACCGGACCACCGCGGCGGCGGGCCGGCCCTCGGCCAGCGCGTCCAGGCCGCGCAGCAGCGCCGCCCGGTCCGCGCCCAGGACCGCGGCCCGCTCGGGCAGCGCCGCCCGGGTGACCGCCAGCGCGTGGCCGACGTCCCGCACGCCCAGCTCCGGCCGCTCCCGCAGATGCGCCGCCAGCCGGCCGGCCTGAGCCCGCAGGGCACCCTCGTCAGCACCCGACAGCAGCCACGGCACCACACCGTCCGCGCTCGCCTCCGCCGCCTCCGCCGACTGCGACGGCTCCGGCGGCGCCTGCTCCAGCACCACATGCGCGTTGGTCCCGCTGATCCCGAACGAGGACACCGCCGAACGCCTCGGCCGCCCCGTCTCCGGCCACGGCCGCGCCCGCGTCAACAGCTCCACCGCACCCGACGACCAGTCCACCTGCCCGGTCCGCTCGTCCGCGTGCAGCGTCTTCGGCAGCACCCCGTGCCGCATCGCCAGGACGGCCTTGATGACCCCGGTGACACCGGCGGCGAACTGGGTGTGGCCGAGGTTCGACTTCACCGAGCCCAGCCAGGCCGGGTGCTCCGGCGGCCGGCCCTGGCCGTAGGTGGCCAGCAGCTCGACGGCCTCGATCGGGTCGCCCAGCGCGGTGCCGGTGCCGTGCGCCTCCAGCAGGTCGACCTGGTCCGGCGTCAGCCGCGCCTCGGCGAGGGCCTGCCGGATCACCCGGCGCTGCGCGGCGCCGTTCGGCGCGGTCAGGCCGTTCGACCTGCCGTCCTGGTTGATCGCGCTGCCCCGGAGCACCGCGAGCACCGGGTGGCCGAGGCGGCGGGCGTCGGAGAGCCGCTCCACCAGCAGCAGGCCGACCCCCTCGGCCGTGCTCATGCCGTCGGCGCCGGCGCCGAACGCCTTGGAGCGGCCGTCCCGGGCCAGCGCCCGCTGGCGGGACAGCTCCAGGATGCCGTCCAGGGTGGACATCACCGTCACCCCGCCGGCCAGCGCGAGGTCGCACTCGCCCTGGCGCAGCGAGCGGGCCGCGAGGTGCAGCGCGACCAGCGAGGACGAGCAGGCCGTGTCCACCGTGACGGCCGGCCCCTCCAGCCCGAGCGTGTAGGAGACCCGGCCGGAGGCGACGCTGCCCGAGCGGCCGTTGCCCAGGTAGCCCTCCAGCCCGTCCGGCACCCGGCCCAGCCGGGTGCCGTAGTCGTGGTAGCCGAGGCCCGCGAAGACGCCGGTCCGGCTGCCGCGCAGGGAGTGCGGGTCGATGCCCGCCGCCTCGACGGCCTCCCAGGAGGTCTCCAGCAGCAGCCGCTGCTGGGGGTCCATCCCGAGCGCCTCGCGCGGCGAGATGCCGAAGAACTCCGCGTCGAACTCCGCGACGTCCGTCAGGAAGCCGCCCTGCCGGACGTAGAACGTGCCGGGCACGTCCGGGTCGGGGTCGTACCGGCCGTCGATGTCCCAGCCGCGGTCCCGGGGCAGGTCGGCGATCACGTCCGCGCCGTCGGTCAGCAGCGTCCAGAGGTCCTGCGGGGTGCGCACCCCGCCCGGGAGGCGGCAGGCCATGCCCACGATCGCGATCGGTTCGGGCGCGGGGTCGGCGAGTTCGGCGTTCCGCCGGCGCAGCAGCTCGTTCTCCTTCAGCGAGAGCCGCAGGGCTTCGACGAGGCGGTCCTGGGTCTCAGCCATCTTTCCTCCACTGGCGGTTCCGGGTCGGTCGGCATGCGGGGCCCGGGCGGGCGGACCGGCCGGGCGGTCGGGGCGCGGCGTCATGTCGCGCTGCCGAACGCGCGGGCGATCAGGTCTTCGGCGTCCATGCCGTCGAGCCGGTCGAGCTCGTCCTCCGCGACGGGCGCCGGGTCGGGCGTCGGGTCGGACGCCGGGTCGGGCGCCGACACAGCGGACGGCTCGGAGGGCGGCCCGGCGTCCGCCGCGGGGGCCGGGGCCTCCTCGGCGAGGCCCAACAGCACGTCGAGCAGGCCCAGTTCCCGCAGCCGGTCGAGCGGCAGCGCGGCGAGGGTCCGGCGGATCCCGTCCTCGTCGGCGCCGGTACCGGGCACCGCGGCGGCGACGGCCCCGGGTGCCTCCCCGTCGGGGAAGAGCTCCCGCCGCAGCCGCTCGGCGAGTTCGCGCGCGCTCGGGCTCTCGAAGACCACGGTGGCGGGCAGCCGCAGCCCGGTAGCCGTGTTCAGCCGGTTGCGCAGCTCGACGGCGGTCAGCGAGTCGAAGCCGAGGTCCTTGAAGGGACGGTCCGCCCCCACCAGGTCCGGCCCGTCGTGGCCGAGCACGGTGGCGGCGTGGCCCCGGACCGCCCGCAGCAGGACGCGGGTGCGTTCGGCCGCGGGCAGCCTGGTCAGCCGCAGGACGAGCGAACCGTCCTCCGGCCGGCCGGTGCCGGCCGTCCGGCGCGCCGGGGCGACCAGCTCGCGCAGCAGCGGGGGGACGTCCCCGCCGCGCTCGCGCAGGCCGGCCAGGTCGAGCGGCGCGGCCACCAGCGTCGACCGGTCCAGCCGGACCGCGGCGTCGAACAGGGCGAGGCCCTGCTCCGGGGTCATCCCGAGGGCGCCGCTCCTGGCCAGCCGGCCGTGGTCGCTCGCGCCGAGGTGTCCGGTCATCCCGCTGCGGGGCTCCCAGAGCCCCCAGGCGAGCGAGAGCGCCGGCCGGCCGGCCTCCCGTCGCCGGGCGGCGAGCGCGTCCAGGAAGGCGTTGGCCGCCGCGTAGTTGGCCTGCCCCGGGCTGCCGAAGACACCGGCGGCCGAGGAGTAGAGGACGAAGGCGGCGAGGTCCTCACCGGCGGTGAGCTCGTGCAGCGCGAGTGCCGCGTCGGCCTTGGGCCGCAGCACCGCGTCCAGCTGCTCGGCGGTCAGGGACTCCACCACGCCGTCGTCGAGCACGCCCGCGGTGTGCACGACGCCGCTCAGTGGCGGTCGGAGCCCGGCGAGCAGCTCCCGCAGCGCGTCGCGGTCGGCGGTGTCGCAGGCCGCGATGGTCACCTCGGCGCCCAGTTCGCGCAGCGAGGCCTCCAGTTCGCCGGCACCCTCGGCCGCCGGGCCACCACGGCTCACCAGCAGCAGATGCCGCACCCCGTACGCCGTCACCAGGTGCCGGGCCAGCAGCGACCCCAGCGTGCCGGTACCACCGGTGACCAGCACCGTGCCCTCGGGGCCCAGCTGCCGGGGGACGGTCAGCACGACCTTGCCGACCAGCTTGGCCTGGCTCAGCTGCCGGAAGGCCTCGGGTGCCCGCCGGACGTCCCAGCAGGTCGTCGGCAGCGGCGACAGCACGCCCTGCTCGAAGAGGTCCACCAGTTCGGCCAGCATCTGCTGGATCCGGTCCGGTCCGGCGGCCGCCACCAGGTCGAACGCCCGGTAGGTCACACCCGGGTGCGCGGCGGCCACCTCGCCGGCGGCGCGGACGTCGGTCTTGCCCAGCTCGACGAACCTTCCGCCGCGGGGCAGCAGGCGCAGCGAGGCGTCGACGAACTCCCCCGCGAGGCAGTCCAGGACGACGTCCATCCCGCGCCCGCCGCTGGCCGCCAGGAACGCCTGCTCGAAGCCGGTGGTCCGCGAGTCGGCGATGCGGTCGTCGTCGAGGCCGAGCGAGCGCAGCGCCGGCCACTTGCCCCGGCCGGCCGTGCCGTAGACCTCGGCGCCCCGGTGCCGGGCCAGTTGCACGGCGGCCGTTCCGACCCCGCCGGCGGCGGCGTGGATCAGCACCGACTCGCCGGGGCGCAGGCCGGCCAGGTCGTACAGGGCGTAGTAGGCCGTCAGGAAGGCGACCGGCATGGCCGCCGCCTCGGCGAACGACCAGCCCTCGGGAATCCGGGCCACCAGCCGGGCATCGGCCACCGCGACCGGTCCGAAGGACCGGGGCAGCATGCCGAGGACGCGGTCCCCGGGGGCGAAGCCGGTCACCCCCGGGCCGGTCTCCAGCACCACCCCGGCGCCCTCGCCGCCGAGGTACGCCGCCGGGTCCGGGTACATCCCCAGCGCGACCAGGGTGTCGCGGAAGTTCAGTCCGGCCGCGCGGACCGCGATCCGCAGCTCGCCGGCGGCCAGCGGCGCGAGCGCCTCGGGGTGCGGGGCGAACGCCAGGCCCTCCAGGGTGCCCGACGCGTCGGCGGTCAGGTGCCAGGCGGGCGTGTCGGGCCGCTCAGGCGTGGCGGGCAGCGCAGGCGTATCGGGCAGTGCCAGTTCACCCCGGGCCGCCACCGCCCGGGCCAGCCGGGGCGCGTGCAGTTCGCCGTCGCGGAACGCGAGTTGGGGCTCGCCGGTGGCGACGGCGGCGTCCAGCAGCCCGGGGGCGGCCGGATCGTCGTCGAGGTCGACGAGGACGAACCGGCCGGGGTGCTCGGCCTGGGCGGAGCGGAGCAGCCCCAGCACGGCGGCGCCCACCGGGTCCGGCGCGCCGTCCGTCGCCCGGGCGGCCACCGCACCGCGGGTCACCACGGCCAGCGGGCCCGCGTCGGCGGGGGTTTCGGCCAGCCTGGCCCGGACCTCCGTCAGTGCGTGCCGGACGGCGTCCCGGACCGCCCGGGCCGGGTTGGCGTCGCCCGCCGCGGTGACCATGATCCGCGCCGTCCGCGCGACCGGTCCGGCCGGGAGCGGCAGCGGCTGCCAGGCCACGTCGAAGAGCGCGTCGGGGGCCACCGCCTCGCGCTGCCCGAGCGCGCCGCCCGGGATCTCCCGGACCAGCAGCGAGGCCGCCGAGGCCACCGGACGGCCGTCCTCGTCGGCGACCAGCAGCGACACGCTGTCCTCACCGGTCGGCACCAGCCGGACCCGCAGCGCCGTGGCGCCCGAGGCGTGCAGGCGGAACCCGCTCCACGAGAAGGGGAGCCGGGCGGCGCCGCCGACGCCCTGGAGCGCCCAGGCGTGCAGGGCGCTGTCCAGCAGGGCGGGGTGCAGTCCGTAGCGCCCGGCCCCGGCGCGCTCGGACTCCGGGAGGCCGACCTCGGCGAAGAGCTCCGGACCGCGCCGCCAGAGGGTCCGCAGGCCGCGGAACGCCGGTCCGTAGCGGTACCCGGCCTCGTCGAGGCCCTCGTAGAAGCCCGCGGTGTCCACCGCGACCGCACCGGCGGGGGGCCAGACGGCCAGGTCGGCCGGCTCCTCCACGGGGTCGGCCGGGGCGAGGGTCCCGGAGGCGTGCCTGGTCCACGGCCGCCCCTCGCCCGGGCGGGCGTGGACGGTCACCGTGCGCCGTCCGGTGTCGTCGGCGTCCCCGACCGCGACCTGGATGCCGACCGCCGCCCGCTCGGGCAGCGCCAGCGGCGCCTCGATGACCAGGTCCTCGACGACCGGGCAGCCGGCCTCGTCACCGGCCCGGACGGCCAGCTCGACGAAGGCCGTCCCCGGCAGCAGCACCGTCTCCCGCACGGCGTGGTCGGCGAGCCACGGGTGGCCGCGCCGCGACAGCCGGCCGGTGAGCAGCAGGCCGTCACCGCCCGCCGGGGCGACCACGGCGCCGAGCAGCGGATGGCCGGCGTCCCCCAGCCCGAGGCCGGCGGCCGAGCCGCCCTGCTCGTCCGCCGCGGTCCGCACCCAGTAGCGGCGGCGCTGGAAGGCGTAGGTGGGCAGCTCGACCGGGCGGCCGCCGGCGGTGGCGGCGCTCCAGTCGACCGGCACACCGGCGGTCCAGAGCCCGGCCACCGAGGCCAGCAAGCGCTCCGGCCCGCCCTCGTCGCGGCGCAGCGTGCCCGTCACGGTGGCCGTACCCTCCGTGCTCTCGACGGTGTCCTGGATGCTGGTGGTCAGCACCGGGTGGGGGCTGACCTCGACGAAGACCCGGTGGTCGTCGTCGAGCAGCGCCCGGGTGGCGGCCTCGAACTCGACCGGCTGCCGCAGATTGGCGTACCAGTAGGCGGCGTCCAGCTCCCGCCCCTCCATCGTCTTCCCGGTCGTCGAGGAGTAGAACGGCACCTCGGCCGGGCCCGGCTCGACCGGCGCGAGCACCGCCAGCAGTTCCTCGCGCAACCGCTCCACCTGCGAGGTGTGCGAGGCGTAGTCCACCGGAATCCGCCGGGCCCGCACCCCGCCCTCCTGGCAATGCGTCACAAGCTCGTCCAACGCCTCCGGTTCACCGGCCACCACCGTCCCCGCCGGGCCGTTCAGCGCCGCCACCTGGATCCGGTCCCGCCAGCCGACGATCAACTCACCCACCTCACCGGCAGGCAGCGGAACGGACACCATCCCACCCTGCCCGGCCAACCCGGTCAACGCCCGACTGCGCAACGCCACGACCCGCGCCGCGTCCGACAGCGACAACGCACCCGCCACACACGCCGCCGCGATCTCCCCCTGCGAATGCCCCACCACCGCCGACGGCTCCACACCGTACGAACGCCACAACGCCGCCAACGACACCATCACCGCGAACAGCACCGGCTGCACCACATCCACCCGCTCCAACGACGGAGCACCGGGCGCGCCCCGCAGCACATCGAGCAGATCCCAGTCGACGAACGGCCCCAACGCCTCCGCACACTCCGCCAACCGCGCCGCGAAGACCTCCGACTCCGCCAACAGCTCCACACCCATCCCGACCCACTGCGAACCCTGCCCCGGGAAGACGAACACCACCCGGTCGTCGGCCGTCGCCCGGGCCCGCACCGTCGCGGCGGCGGGCCGGCCCTCGGCCAGCGCGTCCAGGCCGTGCAGCAGGGCCGCCCGGTCCGCGCCCAGGACCGCGGCCCGCTCGGGCAGCGCCGCCCGGGTGACCGCCAGCGCGTGGCCGACGTCCCGCACGCCCAGCTCCGGCCGCTCCCGCAGATGCGCCGCCAGCCGGCCGGCCTGAGCCCGCAGGGCGCCCTCGTCAGCACCCGACAGCAGCCACGGCACCACACCGTCCCCGCTCGCCTCCGCCGACTCCGACGGCTCCGGCGGCGCCTGCTCCAGCACCACATGCGCGTTGGTCCCGCTGATCCCGAACGAGGACACCGCCGAACGCCTCGGCCGCCCCGTCTCCGGCCACGGCCGCGCCCGCGTCAACAGCTCCACCGCACCCGACGACCAGTCCACCTGCCCCGTCGGCTCCGCCACGTGCAGCGTCTTCGGCAGCACCCCGTGCCGCATCGCCTGGATCATCTTGATCATTCCGGCGGCGCCGGCGGCGCCCTGGGTGTGGCCGAGGTTCGACTTCACCGAGCCCAGCCAGAGCGGTTCCGCCTCTCCGCGGTCCTGGCCGTACGTCGCCAGCAGCGCCTGCGCCTCGATCGGATCGCCCAGCACCGTTCCGGTGCCGTGCGCCTCGACGGCGTCCACGCCGTCGGCGGCGACCCCGGCGTTGGCCAGCGCCTGCCGGATCACCCGCTGCTGCGCCGGTCCGTTCGGCGCCGACAGCCCGTTGCTCGCCCCGTCCTGGTTGACCGCGCTGCCCCGGACCACCGCGAGCACCCGGTGTCCGTGGCGGCGCGCGTCGGAGAGCCGCTCCAGGACCAGCAGGCCGACCCCCTCGGACCAGCCGGTGCCGTCGGCCGTCGCGGAGAACGGCTTGCACCGCCCGTCCGCCGCCAGCCCGCGCTGCCGGGAGAAACCGGTGAACGCGGCCGGCGTGGTCATCACGGTCACACCGCCGGCCAGCGCCAGCGAGCACTCGCCCGAGCGCAGCGAACGGCTCGCCAGGTGCACCGCCACCAGGGCGGACGAGCAGGCGGTGTCGACGGTGATCGCCGGGCCCTCCAGCCCGAGCGTGTAGGAGATCCGGCCCGACGCGACGCTGCCCGCGCCGCCCGTACCCGCGTAGGCCTCCAGCTCGGACGCCCCCTCGGCCCGGTCGAGCAGCGCGCCGTACTCGTGGTAGAGCAGCCCCGCGAACACCCCGGTGTCGCTGCCCCGCAGCGCCGCCGGGTCGATGCCCGCGTGCTCGAACGCCTCCCAGGAGGCCTCCAGCAGCAGCCGCTGCTGCGGGTCCATCGCCAGCGCCTCGCGCGGCGAGATGCCGAAGAACTCCGCGTCGAACTCCCCGGGGTCGGCGAGGAACGCGCCCGCGTCGACGTAGCTCTTGCCCGGACGGTCCGGGTCCGGGTCGAACAGCGTGTCGAGGTCCCAGCCCCGGTTCTCGGGGAAGCTCCCGACCACGTCCCGGCCCGCCGCGACCGTCTCCCAGAGGTCCTGCGGCGAGTCGATGCCGCCCGGGAAGCGGCAGGACATGCCGACGATCGCGATGGGCTCGTCCTGCGCCTCGGCGGCGAGTGCGGCCGGGCGGGCGCCCTCGGCCTCGCCGAACAGCTCGGCCTCCAGCCGCCGCGCCAGCACAGTCGGCGTCGGATGGTCGAACACCAGGGTGGCCGGCAGCCGGAGCCCGGTGGCCGTGGCGAGCCGGTTGCGCAGCTCCACCGCGGTCAGCGAGTCGAAGCCCAACTCGCGGAAGGCGAGCGCCGGTTCGATCCCGGAGCCGGTGCTGTGACCGAGCACCGTCGCGGCGTGCGCGCGCACCAGCTCCAGCAGGGCCCGACCGCGCTCACCCGCCGGCCGGCCGGCGAGCCGCTCCGTCAGGGTGCCGGCCGCCCGGCCCTCGGCGGCGGCCCGGGCCACCCGCCGCCCCGGCCGGACCAGGCCGCGCAGCAGGGCGGGGACGGTCGCGTCCGCGGACCGCAGCCCGGCCAGGTCGAGCGCCATCGGCACCAGCACCGCCTCGTCGGCCGCGAGCGCGGCGTCGAACAGCGCGAGCCCCTGCTCCGAGGAGAACGGCCGCACGCCGCTCCGGGCGATCCGGCGGTGGTCGGCCAGGTCGAGGTGGCCGGTCAGCCCGCTGGCCTCGGCCCACAGGCCCCAGGCCAGCGACACGGCGGGCAGCCCCTGCGCCCGCCGCGCCCCGGCGAGCGCGTCCAGGGCGGCGTTGGCAGCCGCGTAGGAGGCCTGGCCGGCGCCGCCGAGCACGCCCGCGGCGGAGGAGAAGAGGACGAACGCGGCGAGGTCCTCGCCGGCGGTGAGCTCGTGCAGCGCGAGCGCGGCATCGATCTTGGGCCGCAGGACGGCCGCCAGCCGCTCCGGCGTCAGCCCGGCCACCAGGCCGTCGTCCAGTACCCCGGCGGCGTGCAGCACACCGGTCAGCGGGCGCCGGAGGCCGGCGAGCAGCTCCCGCAGCGCGTCGCGGTCCGTGGTGTCGCAGGCCGCGATGGTCACCTCGGCGCCCAGTTCGCGCAGCGAGGCCTCCAGTTCGCCGGCGCCCGGGGCCGCCGGACCACCGCGGCCCACCAGCAGCAGATGCCGCACCCCGTACGCCGTCACCAGGTGCCGGGCCAGCAGCGACCCCAGCGTGCCGGTACCACCGGTGACCAGCACCGTGCCCTCGGGATCGAACCGCGGCCCCGGCGCGCCGCCCTCGGACGGGATCGCCCGGACCAGCCGGGGCATCAGCACCTCGCCCGCCCGGACGGCCAGTTGGGGCTCCTCGGAGGCGAGGACGGCGGGCGGCAGGAGCGGCACTGCGGCGGGTTCGTCGACGTCCACCAGGAGCAGGCGCCCCGGGTGTTCGGCCTGCGCGGAGCGCACCAGCCCCCAGACGGCCGCGCCGGCCGGGTCCGCGGCCTCGCCCGGCCGGACGGCGGTCGCGGAGCGCGTCACCACCACCAGCCGGTGGTCCGCCGACCGTTCGTCGGCCAGCCAGGAGCGCAGGGTGTCGAGCGCCCGCCGGGCCAGCAGGTGCACGGCCGCCGCCCCCTCCTCCCCGGGCTCGGGGTAGTGCTCGACGACCACGGCCGGGGCCGGGGCCGCCGCCTCCGGCGCACCGGGCGCCGGCGCCCATGCGATCCGGTAGAGGGAGTCCCCGGCGGCGGCGCCCGCCGCGCCGAACTCCTCGGCGGAGAGCGGGCGCAGGGCCAGCGACCGGGCGGTCGCCACCGGCTGCCCGGCGGGGTCGGCGACGGACAGGGCCATCCGGTCCGGTCCGTCCGGCCGCAGCCGAACGCGCAGGGCCGAAGCGCCCACCGCGTGGACGCGCACCTCGTTCCAGGCGAACGGCAGTCGGGTGGCGATCGGGGCGCCGGGACGGGCTACCGCGTCGGTCCCAGCGCCTGAGGCTGAGCCTGCGTCCGCGTCGGCGTCCGCGTCGGCGCCGGTCAGGAAGGTGGCGTGCAGGGCCGCGTCCAGCAGCGCCGGGTGGAGCCCGTACCGGCCCGCCTCGGCCGACTGCTCCTCGTCCAGGCCGACCTCGGCGAACACCTCGTCGCCACGGCGCCAGGCGGCGCGCAGCCCCCGGAAGGCGGGCCCGTAGTGGTAGCCCGCCGCCACCAGCCGCTCGTACAGCCCGGCGGTCTCCAGGGCCACCGCGCCGGGCGGCGGCCACACTTCGGCGTCGAAGGCCTCCGGGGACCGGTCCGCGGCCGAGCCGGCGGCCGCCAGCACGGCGGTGGCATGGCGGGTCCACGGCTCCTCGCCGCCCCGGTCCGGGCGGGTGTGGACTCCGACCTGCCGCACCCCGGACGGCTGGGCGGCGCCCACCCGCACCTGCAACTGGAGACCGCCCTGTTCGGGCAGCACCAGCGGCCGCTCGATGACCAGCTCGTCGAGCAGCTCGCACCCCACCTGGTCACCGGCCCGGACGGCCAGTTCGACGAAGGCGGTGCCCGGCAGGATGGCGGTGCCCGCCACGGCGTGGTCGGCCAGCCAGGGGTGGGTGTCCAGCGAGAGCCGGTTGGTGAACAGGACTTCGTCGCTGTCGGCCGGTTCGATCACCGCGCCGAGCAGCGGATGGTCCGCCGTGCCGAGCCCCGCGCCGGTCAGTCCGCCGCCCGTGAGCCCGGAGGCGTTCAGCCAGTAGCGCTGCCGCTGGAACGGATAGGTCGGCAGCTCCACCCGCCGTGCGGGCGGGCCGCCGAAGGCCGCCGCCCAGTCCACCGGCCGGCCCTGGACGTGCACCTCGGCGAGCGAGCCGAGGAACCGGGCGGGCCCGCCGTCGTCGCGGCGGAGCGAGCCGGTCACGATGCCCTGGATCCCGGCCGCCTCCAGCGTCTCCTGGAGGCTCGCCGTCAGCACCGGGTGCGGACTGACCTCGACGAAGACGCCGTGGCCCTGCTCCGCCAGCGCCCGGGTCGCGGGCTCGAAGGCGACGGTCCGACGCAGGTTGCGGTACCAGTAGTCGGCGTCGAGCTCGGCGCCGGTCAGCCAGCGCTCCTCGACCGTCGAGTAGAACGGCACCTCGGCCGGGCCCGGCTCGACCGGCGCGAGCACCGCCAGCAGTTCCTCGCGCAACCGCTCCACCTGCGAGGTGTGCGAGGCGTAGTCCACCGGAATCCGCCGGGCCCGCACCCCGCCCTCCTGGCAATGCGTCACAAGCTCGTCCAGCGCCGCCGGTTCACCGGCCACCACCGTCCCCGCCGGGCCGTTCAGCGCCGCCACCTGGATCCGGTCCCGCCAGCGGACGATCAACTCACCGACCTCACCGGCGGGCAGCGGAACGGACACCATCCCACCGCGCCCGGCCAACCCGGTCAACGCCCGACTGCGCAACGCCACGACCCGCGCCGCATCCGACAGCGACAACGCACCCGCCACACACGCCGCCGCGATCTCCCCCTGCGAATGCCCCACCACCGCCGACGGCTCCACACCGTACGAACGCCACAACGCCGCCAACGACACCATCACCGCGAACAGCACCGGCTGCACCACATCCACCCGCTCCAACGACGGAGCACCGGGCGCGCCACGCAGCACATCGAGCAGATCCCAGTCGACGAACGGCCCCAACGCCTCCGCACACTCCGCCAACCGCGCCGCGAAGACCTCCGACTCCGCCAACAGCTCCACACCCATCCCGACCCACTGCGCACCCTGCCCCGGGAAGACGAACACCGTCCGGCCCGAGCCGGGGCCCGCCGCCACGCCGCGGACCACACCCGGCGCCGGGGAGTCCCCGGCCACGGCGTCGAGGCCGCGCAGCAGGCTGTCCGTGTCGGTCCCGAGCACTACCGCACGGTGCTCCAGAACGGCCCGGGTGGTCGCCAGCGCATGGCCGACCGCCGCCGGATCCTCGACCCGGCCCGCCCCGAGGGCCGAACGCAGGCGCGCGGCCTGCTCGCGGAGCGCGGGCGCGCTGCGCGCCGACAGCAGCCACGGCACCACGGCGGGCCCCGGCACCGGCGCGACCGCGGCCGGCGCCTCCCCCGGCTCCGCGTCCACCGGGGCCGGGGCCTGTTCGAGGACGACGTGCGCGTTGGTCCCGCTCATGCCGAACGACGAGACGCCGGCCCGGCGCGGGTGCTCCCCCGCCGGCCACGGCCGGGCCTCGGTGAGCAGCCGGAGCGCGCCCGAGGACCAGTCGATGTGCGGGGACGGCTCCTCGGCGTGCAACGTCCTCGGCAGGACCTCCTTCCGCATCGCCATCACCATCTTGATCACCCCGGAGACGCCGGCCGCCCCCTGGGCGTGGCCGACGTTGGACTTCAGCGAGCCCAGCCAGAGCGGCTGCTCCGCCGGCCGGTCCCGGCCGTAGGTGGCGAGCAGGGCCTGGGCCTCGATCGGGTCACCGAGCTTCGTCCCCGTGCCGTGCGCCTCGACCACGTCCACCTCGGCGGCGGACAGCCGGGCGTCGGCCAGGGCCCGCCGGATCACCCGCTGCTGGGCGGGGCCGTTCGGCGCGGACAGCCCGTTGGACCGGCCGTCCTGGTTGACCGCCGACCCGCGCACCACCGCCAGGACGTGATGCCCGTTGCGGCGCGCGTCCGACAGCCGCTCGACCAGCAGCAGCCCGACGCCCTCGGCCATCCCGAAGCCGTCCGCGCCGGCCCCGAAGGCCCGGCAGCGCCCGTCGGTGGACAGACCGCGCAGCCGGGAGAAGCGGACGAACTCCTCGGGGGTGAGCATCACCGTCACCCCGCCGGCCAGCGCCAGCGAGCACTCGCCCGACCGCAGCGACTGGACGGCCAGGTGCAGGGCGACCAGGGAGGAGGAGCAGGCGGTGTCGACCGTCACCGCGGGGCCTTCCAGGCCCAGGGTGTAGGAGATCCGGCCCGAGGCGACACTGGCGGCGCTGCCGGTGCCGACGTGCCCCTCCAGATCGGCCGGGATCTGCGCACCGCGCCGCGCGTAGTCGCCGTAGACCACGCCGGCGAACACCCCGGTGTCGGTCCCGCGCACCGACACCGGATCGATGCCCGCGTGCTCGAACGCCTCCCAGGCGGTCTCCAGCAGCAGCCGCTGCTGCGGGTCCATCGCCAGCGCCTCGCGCGGCGAGATGCCGAAGAACGCGGCGTCGAACTCGGCGGCCTCGTGCAGGAACCCGCCGGCCCGGACGTAGGAGCGGCCCGGTACGTCGGGGTCCGGGTCGTAGAAGTCGGTGAGGTCCCAACCGCGGTTGACGGGCAGCCCCGAGATCACGTCGGAGCCGGCCGCCACCAGGTCCCACAGGCCCTCGGGCGAGGTGACGCCGCCGGGCAGCCGGCAGGCCATGCCGACGATCGCGATCGGCTCCTGCCGGCTGTCCTCCACCTCCCGCAGGCGGTCGCGGGTCTCGCGCAGCTCGGCGGTCACCCGGTTGAGGAAGTAGCGCATCCGGTCGTCATTCATGAGCGTTTCCCTCTGCGGAGTGATCGGGCTGGTAGATGCCGAACTCGTCGCCGAGGAGCCCGATCAGCTCGTCGTCGGTCACGGCTTCGAGTTCGGTGACGGTGTCGGCGGGACCGTCGGCGCGCGACGCGGTGGCGCGCCAGCCGGCCAGCAGGTCCTGGAGGCGGTCGCCGACCGCCTGGCGTTCGGCCACCGCGAGCGAGGCGGCGGACAGGACCGCCGCCAGCCGGTCCAGTTCGGCCAGGACCGGCACCACGGTGGTGTCGGGGCGCGGGGCCAGTTCGGCGTGCAGGTGGTCGGCGAGCGCCGCCGGGGTCGGATGGTCGTAGATCAGGGTGGCGGTCAGCCGCAGGCCGGTCGCGATCCGCAGGCGATTGCGCAGTTCGACGGCGGTGAGCGAGTCGAAGCCGAGGTCCTTGAACGGCTGGTCGGGCTCGATCGCGTCCGGCGAGGAGTGCCGCAGGACGGTCGCGATCACCGGCCGGACCAGCGCCAGCAGGGCGCCGGGCCGCTCGGCCTCCGGCAGCTCCGCCAGGCGGCGGGCCAGCGCGGCCGCCGGGTCGTCCGACGGGTCGGCGACCACCGGGCCGGACGGCGCCGGCACGGGCCGTTCGGCGCGGAGCCCGCCAAACAGGGGCAGCCGCCAGGCCGGGTCGTCCCAGGCGCAGTGCAGGACGGCGACGGAGGTCTCGTCGTGGTCCAGGATCCCCCCGAGGGCGTCCAGGGCCAGCTCCGGGTCGAGGTCCCGGGCCCCGTGCCGGCGGATCCGGTCCTCGTCGCCGGGGGCGGCCGTGACGGCACCGTCCCAGTGGCCCCAGGCGATCGCGGTGGCGGGCAGGCCGTCCGCCCGCCGCTGGTGCGCCAGCGCGTCCAGATAGGCGTTGCCCGGTGCGTAGTTGGCGTGACCGGCCAGGCCGCAGACGCCGGCGAAGGAGGAGAACAGGACGAAGGCGGAGAGGTCCAGGCCCTCGGTCAGCTCGTGCAGCACCCGGGCACCGCCCACCTTGACCCGCAGCACGTACTCCATCTGATGGACCGTCAAGGAATCGACCAGGGCGTCGTCGAGCAGCGTGGCGGCGTGGAACACGGCCGTGAGCGGGTGCTCCCCGGGCAGCCCGGCCAGCAGCGCGCCCACCGCGGCCCGGTCGGACACCTCGCACCGGTGGGCGCTCACCCGGGCGCCGGAGGCGGTCAGCTCGGCGAGGAACTCGGCGTCCTCGAAGGCGTCCTCGCTCAGCAGCAGCAGGTGTTCGGCACCGTCGGCGGCCAGTCGCCGGGCGAGGTGACGGCCGAGCGCGCCGGTGGCACCCGTGATCAGCACAGTGCCGCCGGGCTTCCAGTCACGCACCGCCGGACGGCCCGCCAGCGGCGCCCGCTCCAACCGGCGGACGGACAACCCCGCAGCCCGGACCGCCAGTTCGTCCTCACCATGCCCACCCAGCAGGGCAGTGACCGTGGCCCGCGCCAGATCGACGCCGGGCGAATCCGGCACATCCACCACACCACCCCAACGGTCCGGCAGCTCCGCGGCGACCACCCGGCCCAGACCCCAGAGCATCGCCTGCTCCGGACCGGACACCCGCTCACCACCACCCACCGCCACCGCGCCCCGCGTCACACACCACAACGGCGCCGCCACACCCACGTCCTCCAACGCCTGCACCAACGCCACCGACGCCGCCAGACCCCACGGCACCGACCCACCACCGGCCACCGCACCCGGCCCACCGCCCAGCAGCGACACCACCCCCGCCGGCTCACGCCCCTTCAACGACGCCGCCAACGAGTCACGCCCAACCGCGCCGTCCACCACCAACACACCGGCATCCACACCGACTTCGGCGAACGCCGACACCAGCGCCGACCCCCAACCCCCGTCCGCGCCACCCTCCGGCACCACCAGCAGCCACGCACCCCCCGGCACCACCGCCGGAACCGCGTCCAACGACCGCCACACCACGCGATACCGCAACGCATCCACCGCACTCAACGGCGAAACACCCGAACCCACCACCGACGGCTCCAGCCAGAACCGCTCACCCTGGAACGCATACGTCGGCAACTCCACCCGACGCCCACCCCCCGCGGCCACACCCCAGTCCACCGGCACACCACGCACCCACACCTCGGCCACCGACGCGAGGAAACGCCCAAGCCCACCCTCGTTCCGCCGCAACGACCCGACCACCACGGCTTCTCCGCCGTGCTCCTCCAACGTCTCCTCGACGGCCAGGCTCAGCACCGGGTGCGCACTGCTCTCGACGAACGCCCGGAACTCGTCGGCCGCACAGGCCCGCACGGCCGCCGCGAACGCCACCGGTTCCCGCAGGTTCCGGTACCAGTACTCCGCGTCCAGCATCGCCGTGTCCACCCGGCCGCCGGTCACCGACGAGTAGAACGGCACCTCCGCCGACCGGGCGGCGACCTCGCCCAGGGCGTCGAGCAGTCGGCCCCGGACGGTCTCGACCTGCACGGAGTGCGAGGCGTAGTCGACCGGGATCCGACGCGCCCGCACCCCCCGCGCCTCACAGTCCGCCAGCAGCCCGTCCAGCGCCGCCGGCTCTCCCGACACCACCACCGAGCCGGGCCCGTTCACCGCCGCCACCGACAACCGGCCCTCCGCGGCGGCCACCCACTCCCCCGCCTCGACCGGGCTGAGCGCCAGCGACACCATCCCGCCCCGGCCCGCGAGGGCGTCCGCGATCACCTGGCTGCGCAAGGCCACGATCCGCGCCGCGTCCACCAAGGAGAGCGCACCCGCCACACAGGCGGCCGCGATCTCCCCCTGTGAATGGCCGACGACCGCCGACGGCTCGACACCGTAGGAACGCCACAGCTCGGCCAGTGCGACCATCACCGCGAAGGACACCGGCTGGACCACATCCACCCGCTCCAGCGACGGCGCGCCGGGCACGCCACGCACCGCATCGAGCAGATCCCAACCGACGAACGGCCGCAACGCCTCCGCGCACTCCGCCAACCGCGCCGCGAACACCGGCGAGGAATCCAGCAACTCCCGTCCCATGCCTACCCACTGCGCTCCCTGACCCGGGAACACGAACACCACCCCCGCGTCATGCGGCAGGTCGGCCGCGCCCTCGACGACCCCCGCTGCCGGCGAGACCCCGCCCACGGCGCGCAGACCGAGCAGCGCCTTGGCCCGGTCCTCCGCGACGACGACGGCCCGGCGCTCCAGCCGCGCACGCCCCGAGGCCAGCGAGTAGGCCACGTCCGGCACACCCAGGTCGTCCCGTGCCTCCCACCAGTCGGCCAACCGCGCGCCCTGCGCGCGCAATGCCGACCCGCCCCGCGCGGAGACGACCAGCGGCACCACCCCCGGCCCCGACGACGCGGCCGACGGCTCCTCCAGCGGTGCCTGCTCCAGCACCACATGCGCATTGGTCCCGCTGATCCCGAAGGAGGAGACAGCCGCCCGACGCGGCCGCTCCCCCGAAGAACCCCACTCCCGGGCCTCCGTCAGCAACTCCACCGCGCCCGAGGACCAGTCGATGTGCGGCGAGGGCTGCTCGGCGTGCAGCGTCATCGGCAGCACACCCGCCCGCATCGCCGACACCATCTTGATCACACCCGCCACCCCGGCGGCCGCCTGGGTGTGCCCGATGTTCGACTTCACCGAGCCCAGCCAGAGCGGTGCTCCCCCGGCGCGGTCCTGACCGTAGGTGGCCAGCAGGGCCTGCGCCTCGATCGGGTCACCCAGGGTGGTGCCCGTACCGTGGGCCTCCACCACGTCCACATCCCGCCCGGACAGTCCGGCGTTCGCCAGCGCCTGCCGGATCACCCGCTGCTGCGAAGGACCGTTCGGCGCCGTCAGCCCGTTCGACGCACCGTCCTGGTTCACCGCACTGCCCCGCACCACCGCCAGCACCGGATGCCCCAACCGCCGCGCGTCCGACAGCCGCTCCACCAACAGCACCCCGACACCCTCGGCCATACCGAACCCCTCGGCATCCACCGAGAAGGAACGGCACCGACCGTCCCTCGACAGCCCCCGCTGCCGCGAGAACTCCACGAACATCCCCGGAGTCGACATCACCGTCACCCCGCCGGCCAGCGCCAGGTCGCACTCACCCGACCGCAACGACTGCACCGCCAGGTGCAACGCCACCAACGACGACGAACACGCCGTGTCCACCGTCACCGCCGGCCCCTCCAACCCCAACGCGTACGAGACCCGGCCCGAGAGCACGCTGCCCGCGCTGCCCGTCACCGCGTAGCCCTCGACCTCGGTCGACGCCTCTCGCAGCAGGGTCGTGTAGTCCTGCATGCTGAGGCCCGCGAAAACGCCGGTCCTGCTGCCCCGGGCCGAATCGGGGTCGATCCCCGCCCGTTCGAAGGCCTCCCACGAGGTCTCCAGCAGCAACCGCTGCTGCGGGTCCATCGCCAGCGCCTCCCGCGGCGAGATCCCGAAGAACCCCGCGTCGAACTCGGTGGCGGCGTCCAGGAATCCGCCGGCCCGGACGTAGGACCGCCCGGACGCGTCGGGGTCGGCGTCGTACAGGCCCTCGACGTCCCAGCCGCGGTCCGCGGGCAGCGCGGAGATCGCGTCCGTCCCCGCGTCGAGCAGCCGCCACAGGTCCTCCGGCGAGCGCACGCCACCGGGGTACCGGCAGCTCATCCCGACGATCACGACGGGCTCGTCGGATCCGGCCGTCACCGGACGGGCGGCCGGGAAGGCCGGCTGGTGCCCGAAGAGTTCCGCGTGCAGGTGGTCGGCGAGCGCCGCCGGGGTCGGATGGTCGTAGATCAGGGTGGCGGTCAGCCGCAGGCCGGTCGCGGTCCGCAGGCGGTTGCGCAGTTCGACGGCGGTGAGCGAGTCGAAGCCGAGCTCCTTGAAGGCGCGGCTCGGTAGGACGGTGTCGTCGGAGGAGTGCCGCAGGACGGAGGCGACCACCTGGCGGACGGTGTCCAGCAGGGCCTTCCGCTGCTCCTCGGCGGAGCGTCCGGCCAGGCGGCGGGCCAGGTCCGGGGACTCCTCGGCGGAGGTCGCGGGCGTCCGCTCCGGAGCGGCCACCGGGCGATCGGCGGCGAGCAGGTCACTCAGCAGCGGGACCGGCCTGGCGCCCGCGCCGAGCCCGGTGCCGTCCCAGCGGGTGCTGAAGACGGCGACCGCGGTCTCGTCGTGGTCGAGGATCCCCGCGAGCGCGTCCAGCGCCAACTCCGGCCGGAAGGTCAGCACACCGCGTCGCCGGATCTGCTCCTCGATGGCGGGTGCGGCGATGCCGCCGCCGTCCCAGTGGCCCCAGGCGATCGCGGTGGCGGGCAGGCCGTCCGCCCGCCGCTGGTGGGCCAGTGCGTCCAGATAGGCGTTGCCCGGTGCGTAGTTGGCGTGACCGGCCAGGCCGCACGTCCCGGCGATCGAGGAGAACAGGACGAAGGCGGAGAGGTCCAGACCTGCGGTCAGCTCGTGCAGCACCCGGGCACCGCCGACCTTGACGCGGAGCACGTGCTCCATCTGATGGGCGGTCAGGTCACCGATCAGGGCGTCGTCGAGCAGGGCGGCCGTGTGGAACACGGCGGTGAGCGGGTGCTCCGCCGGCAGCGCGGCCAGCACCTCGGCGACCGCATCCCGGTCGGCCACGTCACAGGCGGCCACGGTGACCTTCGCGCCGAGCCCCGTGAGCTCCGCTTCGAACGCCTCGGCGCCGGGTGCGGCACGACCGCTCCGACTCAGCAGCAGCAGGTGTTCGGCACCGTCGGCGGCCAGTCGCCGGGCGAGGTGACGGCCGAGCGCGCCGGTGGCACCCGTGATCAGCACAGTGCCGCCGGGCTTCCAGTCACGCACCGCCGGACGGCCCGCCAGCGGCGCCCGCTCCAACCGGCGGACGGACAACCCCGCAGCCCGGACCGCCAGTTCGTCCTCACCATGGCCGCCGATCAGGGCGGTGACCGTGGCCCGCGCCAGATCGACGCCGGGCGAATCCGGCACATCCACCACACCACCCCAACGGTCCGGCAGCTCCGCGGCGACCACCCGGCCCAGACCCCAGAGCATCGCCTGCTCCGGCCCGGACACCCGCTCACCACCACCCACCGCCACCGCGCCCCGCGTCACACACCACAACGGCGCCGCCACACCCACGTCCTCCAACGCCTGCACCAACGCCACCGACGCCGCCAGACCCCACGGCACCGACCCACCACCGGCCACCGCACCCGGCCCACCGCCCAGCAGCGACACCACCCCCGCCGGCTCACGCCCCTTCAGCGACGCCGCCAACGAGTCACGCCCAACCGCGCCGTCCACCACCAACACAGCCGCATCCACACCGACTTCGGCGAACGCCGACACCAGCGCCGACCCCCAGCCACCGTCGGCGCCGCCCTCCGGCACCACCAGCAGCCACGCACCCCCCGGCACCACCGCCGGAACCGCGTCCAACGGCCGCCACACCACGCGATACCGCAACGCATCCACCGCACTCAACGGCGAAACACCCGAACCCACCACCGACGGCTCCAGCCAGAACCGCTCACCCTGGAACGCATACGTCGGCAACTCCACCCGACGCCCACCGCCCGTGGCCACACCCCAGTCCACCGGCACACCACGCACCCACACCTCGGCCACCGACGCGAGGAAACGCCCAAGCCCACCCTCGTTCCGCCGCAACGACCCGACCACCACGGCGTCGACCGTCTCCTCGATGCCCGGGCGCAGGACCGGGTGGGGGCTGACCTCGATGAAGACGCCGTGGCCCTGTGCGGAGAGCCGGTGGACGGCCTGGTCGAAGCGCACGGTCTCGCGCAGGTTGCGGTACCAGTAGTCGGCGTCGATCCCCTCGGTGTCCAGGAGGTCCCCGGTGACGGTGGAGTAGAACGCCACCTCCGAGGCCGCCGCGCGGTCCGGGCCGAGCGCGGCGAGCAGGTGCTCCCGGACGGTCTCGACCTGTGCGGAGTGCGAGGCGTAGTCGACCGGGATCCGGCGCGCCCGCACTCCCCGCGCCTCACAGTCCGCCAGCAGCCCCTCCAACGCCGCCGGCTCCCCCGACACCACCACCGACCCCGGCCCGTTCACCGCCGCCACCGACAACCGGCCCTCCGCGGCAGCCACCAACTCCCCCGCCTCGACCGGGCTCAACGCCAACGACACCATCCCGCCCAGCCCCGCCAACCGCTCCGCGATCACCCGGCTGCGCAACGCCACGATCCGCGCCGCCTCCGACAGCGACAACGCACCCGCCACACACGCCGCCGCGATCTCCCCCTGCGAATGCCCCACCACCGCCGACGGCTCCACACCGTACGAACGCCACAACGCCGCCAGCGACACCATCACCGCGAACGACACCGGCTGCACCACATCCACCCGCTCCAGCGAAGGCGCGCCCGCAACCCCCCGCACCACATCGAGCAGATCCCAACCGACGAACGGCCCCAACGCCTCCGCACACTCCGCCAACCGCGCCGCGAACACCGGCGAGGAATCCAACAACTCCCCACCCATCCCCGCCCACTGCGCCCCCTGACCCGGGAACACGAACACCACGCCGGAGGCGTCCGGCAGATCGGCCGTACCCTCCACCAGCGCGGGCGACGGCTCGCCCGAAGCCAGCGCACGGACGCCCGCCAGCGCCTGGGCCCGGTCCCCTGCCACGATCACGGCCCGGCGCTCCAGCCGCGCACGCCCCGAGGCCAGCGAATAGGCCACATCCGGCACACCCAGGCCGTCCCGCGCCTCCCACCAGTCGGCCAACCGCGCCGCCTGCGCGCGCAACGCCGACCCGCCCCGCGCGGACACGACCAGCGGCACCACCCCCGGCCCCGACGACGCGGCCGACGGCTCCTCCACCGGCGCCTGCTCCAGCACCACATGCGCGTTCGTCCCGCTGATCCCGAAGGAGGAGACAGCCGCCCGACGCGGCCGCTCCCCCGAAGAACCCCACTCCCGGGCCTCCGTCAGCAACTCCACCGACCCCGCGTCCCAGTCCACTTCCGGCGAGGGCTCGTCGGCGTGCAGCGTCCTCGGCAGCACACCCGCCCGCATCGCCGACACCATCTTGATCACACCCGCCACCCCGGCGGCCGCCTGCGGATGCCCGATGTTGGACTTGACCGACCCGAGGTACAACGGCCGGTCCGCCGGGCGGTCCTGGCCGTAGGTGGCGAGCAGCGCGTGGGCCTCGATCGGGTCGCCGAGGCGGGTCCCGGTGCCATGGGCCTCCACCACGTCCACGTCCGGCGCGGACAGTCCGGCGTTCGCCAGCGCCTGCCGGATCACCCGCTGCTGCGAAGGACCGTTCGGCGCCGTCAGACCGTTCGACGCACCGTCCTGGTTCACCGCACTGCCCCGCACCACCGCCAGCACCGGATGCCCCAACCGCCGCGCGTCCGACAGCCGCTCCACCAACAGGACACCAACGCCCTCGGCCATACCGAACCCCTCGGCATCCACCGAGAAGGAACGGCACCGACCGTCCCTCGACAACCCCCGCTGCCGCGAGAACTCCACGAACATCCCCGGAGTCGACATCACCGTCACCCCACCGGCCAACGCCAGGTCGCACTCACCCGACCGCAACGACTGCACCGCCAGGTGCAACGCCACCAACGACGACGAACACGCCGTGTCCACCGTCACCGCCGGCCCCTCCAACCCCAACGCGTACGAGACCCGGCCCGAGAGCACGCTGAGCGTGTTGCCCGTCAGCAGGTAGCCGGCGAGGTCGTCCGCGCCCTCGTGCAGCCGGGGGCCGTACTCCTGGGAGAGCGCCCCGGCGAAGACGCCCGTCCGACTCCCCCGCAGCGAGTCCGGGTCGATCCCCGCCCGCTCCACCGCCTCCCACGAGGTCTCCAGCAGCAACCGCTGCTGCGGGTCCATCGCCAGCGCCTCCCGCGGCGAGATCCCGAAGAACCCCGCGTCGAACTCGGCCACCGCGTCCAGGAACCCACCGGCCCGCACATAGCTGGACCCCGGCCGCCCGGCCTCCGGATCGAACAGTGCCTCGTTGTCCCAGCCGCGGTCGGTCGGCAGCGGCCCGACGGCGTCCCCGCCGTCGACCACCAGCCGCCACAGGTCCTCCGGCGACCGCACCCCGCCGGGGTACCGGCAGCCGATGCCCACCACGGCCACCGGCTCGCCCGACGCGGCCTCCGCCGCCCGCAGCCGCTCCCTGGTCTGCCGCAGGTCGGCCGAGACACGCTTCAGGTAGTCGAGGAGCTTCTCTTCGTTATCCATCGGGAATCCGTCCAACGGGTAGAGGCCGGGAGCGCCGTTCGAGGTCAGGCCGGGCGGTCGGGACAGGGGAGCCGCAGGGAGCAGCGGGGCAGCACGGAGCGGGGCGGGGCAGCACCGGACCGAGCGGAGCGGGGGCCTATCAGGACAGGCCGAATTCCTCGTCGATGAGCGAGAAGATGTCGTCGACGGTGGCGGACTCGTAGTCCCGCCGGTCCTCGGTGGCCCCCGTCTCGAAGGCGCGGGCCTCCTTCCACTTCCCGAGGAGGGCTTCGAGGCGCTCGGTGATGCCGGCGACCGCCTCGTCGTCCTGCGCCACCGCGCCGAGCGCGCCCTCCAGCCGGTCGAGTTCCCGGTAGACGGCCGCCCCGGCGCGGGCGTCCGGTACCGGCGCCCCGGTGGCCTCGGCCTCGCCGACGAGCCGGGCCCGCAGGAGGGCCGCGAGTTCGGCGGGCGTCGGGTGGTCGAACACGGTGGTGGTCGGCAACCGCAGTCCGGTCGCGGCGTTCAGCCGGTTCCGCAGCTCGGTGGCGGCCAGCGAGTCGAAGCCGAGGTCCCGGAACGCCCGGCGGGCGTCGACCGCGCCGGCGAGACCGTGCCCCAGCACCACGGCCGTCTCGTCGAGCACCAGGTCCAGGACCAGCCGCTCGCGCTCGGGCCCGCGGAGTCCGGCGAGCCGCTGGGCCGGCGTCGTCCCCCCGGTGGGCGAGGCCGCGGCGGCCGTCCGGCGGCCGGTCACCCGGACCAGCCCGCGCAGCAGCGGCGGTACGGCGGCCTGCCCGGCGCCGGAGGCCGCCCGTGCCCGCAAGGAGGCGGTGTCCAGACGCATCGGCACCAGGACCGGCGCGGCCGCGCGGTGGGCGGCGTCGAAGAGTGCCAGCCCCTCCTCGCTCGACAGCGCGCCCATGCCGACCCGCCGCATCCGGTCGAGGTCGGCGCCGTCGAGGTGCCCCGTCATGGCGCTGCGTTCGGCCCACAGCCCCCAGGCGAGTGCGAGGGCCGGGAGGCCGCGCGAGCGCCGGTGCGCGGCCAGGGCGTCCAGGAAGGCGTTGGCCGCCGCGTAGTTGCCCTGTCCGGCGGCGCCCACCAGGGCGGTGGCGGAGGAGAACAGGGTGAACACCGCGAGGTCCAGGTGCTCGGTCTGCCGGTGCAGGTGCCAGGCGGCGTCCACCTTCGGCGCCATGACGCCGTCCAGCCGCGCCCGGTCCAGCGAGGTGACGACCCCGTCGTCCAGCACGCCCGCCGTGTGGACCACCGCCGTCAGCGGGTGCTCGGCCGGGACCCCGGCCAGCAGACGGGCGACCGCCCCGCCGTCCGTGACGTCGCACGCGGCGACGGTCACGGTGGCGCCGAGGGCGGTCAGCTCGGCGGCGAGGGCGGCGGCTCCGTCGGCCTTCGCGCCCCGGCGCGAGGCCAGGAGCAGGTGCCGTACGCCGTGGTGGGTCACCAGGTGCCGGGCGGTCAGCGCGCCCAGCGTCCCCGGGGCGCCGGTGATCAGCGCGGTGCCGTCCGGGTCCGGCGCGGCGGGCACGGTCAGGACGATCTTCCCGATGTGCCGGGCCTGGCGGAGGTGGCGGAACGCCTCGGGGGCCCGCCGGACGTCCCAGACGGTCAGCGGCGTCCGGTGCAGGGCCCCGGCCGCGAACAGGGCCAGGACCTCCCGGAGCATCGCGCCGATCCGCCCGGGGTCGACCTCCATCAGGTCGAAGATCCGGTAGTCGACGCCGGGGTGCGCGGCGGCCACCTCGGCCCCGTCCCGGTGGTCGGTCTTCCCCATCTCCAGGAAGCGCCCGCCCCGTGTCAGCAGCCGCAGGGAGGCGTCGACGAACTCGCCGGCCAGCGAGTTGAGCACGACCGAGACCCCGCGCCCGCCGGTCGCCGCCAGGATCCGCTGCTCGAAGCCGAGGTCCCGGGAGGAGGCGATGTGCGCCTCGTCCAGACCCGACGCGCGCAGCGTGCCCCACTTGCCCGGGCCGGCCGTGCCGTAGACCTCGGCCCCCCAGTGCCGGGCCAGTTGCACCGCGGCCATGCCGACCCCGCCGGCCGCCGAGTGCACCAGGACGCTCTCGCCGCGCCGCAGGTCCGCCAAGTCCCGCAGGCCGTGGTAGGCGGTCAGGAAGACCACCGGGACGGCGGCCGCCTCGGCGAACGACCAGCCGTCGGGCATCGGGACGACGGCCCGGTGGTCGGCCACCGCGACCGGTCCGAACGCGCCGGAGAACAGGCCCATCACCCGGTCGCCGACGGCGACCCCGGCCACCCCGGGACCGATCCCGGTGACCACGCCGGCGCCCTCGATGCCGAGCCCGTCGAGCCTCGGGACCAGACCCAGCGCGACCACGACGTCACGGAAGTTGAGTCCGGCGGCGCGGACCGCGATCCGGACCCGGCCCTCGGCCAGCGGGCCGGTGGCGGAGTCGTCCGGGCCCGGCAGCAGCGCCAGGTTCTCCAGGGTGCCCTTGCCCTCGATGTCCAGCCGCCAGGCGGCCGCGCCGACCGGCGGCGTCAGCGCCGCTGCCGCCCCGGCGAGCCGGGGCACACTCAGCGTGCCCTCGCGAAGGGCGAGTTGGGGCTCACCGGAGTGGACGGCCGCGGCCAGCAGCGCCGGTGGGGCGTCGCCCTCGTCCAGGTCCAGCAGGACGAAGCGGCCGGGGTTCTCGGCCTGCGCGGCCCGCACCAAGCCCCACACCGGGGCCTGCACCGGTGCGGCCGCTCCCTCGCCGGGGCGGACGGTCACGGCGCCCCTGGTCACCACCACCAGGCGGGAGGCGGCGAACCGGTCGTCGGCCAGCCAGGTCCGCAGCGCGTCGAGGACGTCGGCGGCCAGCGCGCGGGCCGCCGCCCCGAGGTCGGCCGCGCCGGGGGTCGCGGCCGGGGCGGCGCAGGGCAGGAGGACCGCCTCCGGCACGGCACCGTTCGTCCGCGTCGCCGCCTCCGCCAGCGAGCGCAGATCGGCGAACGTCCCGCCGACCGGGCCGTCGGAGCCGGCGCCCCCGGGCCGCTGGCCCGCGAAGCCGGCGCCCCCGGGGCCCACCACGGCCCAGTCGCCTCCGGAGCCCGACGCGGTGGCGGCGGGCGCGCCGACGGCCACCCAGTCGACCTGGAAGAGCGCCTCGCCGTGGGCCCGGCCGACCTCGTCCAGCTGCTCCCGGGTGACCGGCCGCAGCGCCAGGGACTCGATCCCGGCGACCGGCCGGCCCGTGGTGTCGGCGACGCTCAGCGCCACCTTGCCGGCCCCCAGCGGGGTGACCGTGACCCGCAGGGCGGTCGCACCGACGGCGTGCAGCGTCAGGCCCTCCCAGGCGAACGGCAACTGCGGCAGGCCGTCCGCCGTTTCGGCGGCCGGCCCGGCCAGGCCGATGACGTGCAGCACGGCGTCCAGCAGCGCCGGGTGCACGGCGAAGCGGTCGGCGCCGTCGGCGGCCTCCTCGGGCAGCGCGACCTCGGCGAACACCTCGTCGCCCCGCCGCCAGGCCGCCCTGACGCCCCGGAAGGCCGGGCCGTAGGGCAGACCGGTCTCGGCCAGGTCCGCGTACAGCCCGTCGATCCGGACGGGTCCGGCTCCCGGCGGGGGCCAGGCCGCCGGGCCGGCATCGTGTTCCCCGGCCGCCCCGGCCCCTCCTACCGGTCCGGCGGGCCCCGCCAGGCCGGTGGCGTGCCTGGTCCACGGCTGCTCGGCCGGCGCCCCCGCCGGCTGGGAGTGCAGGCTCACCGGACGCCGCCCGGCCTCGTCGGGCGCGCCGACCACCACCTGGAGCGACACCGCGCCCTGGTCCGGCAGGACGAGCGGGGCGTGCAGCGTGAGCTCCTCGATCCTGCCGCAGCCGGCCCGGTCGGCGGCCTGGAAGGCCAGCTCCAGCAGGGCCGTGCCCGGGACCACCGTCGTCCCGAGGACGGTGTGGTCCGCCAGCCACGGGTGCTCGGCCAGCGAGAGCCGACCGGTGACGAGGACGCCGTCGGAGTCGGGCAGCGCGAGTGCCGCGCCCAGGAAGGGGTGCTCGACCGGGGTGAGTCCCAGGGTGCTCGCGTCACCCGACGCTCCCGGGGCCGGCCGCCACCAGTAGGACTGCCGTTGGAACGCGTACGTCGGCAGGCTCGCCGGGGTGGCACCGGTGCCCGCGAACGCGGCCGTCCAGTCCACCGGGCCGCCCCGGACGAAGGCCTCGGCGGCCGAGGTGAGGAAGCGTTCGAGACCGCCCTCGTTCCGGCGCAGCGTTCCCACCACGACGGCGTCACGGCCGAGTTCCTCGACCGTCTCCTCGATGCCCGGGCGCAGGACCGGGTGGGGGCTGACCTCGATGAAGACGCCGTGGCCCTGTGCGGAGAGCCGGTGGACGGCCTGGTCGAAGCGCACGGTCTCGCGCAGGTTGCGGTACCAGTAGTCGGCGTCGATCCCCTCGGTGTCCAGGAGGTCCCCGGTGACGGTGGAGTAGAACGCCACCTCCGAGGCCGCCGCGCGGTCCGGGCCGAGCGCGGCGAGCAGGTGCTCCCGGACGGTCTCGACCTGCGCGGAGTGCGAGGCGTAGTCGACCGGGATCCGGCGCGCCCGCACTCCCCGCGCCTCACAGTCCGCCAGCAGCCCCTCCAACGCCGCCGGCTCTCCCGACACCACCACCGAGCCGGGCCCGTTCACCGCCGCCACCGACAACCGGCCCTCCGCGGCAGCCACCAACTCCCCCGCCTCGACAGGGCTCAACGCCAACGACACCATCCCGCCCAGCCCCGCCAGCCGCTCCGCGATCACCCGGCTGCGCAACGCCACGATCCGCGCCGCCTCCGACAGCGACAACGCACCCGCCACACACGCCGCCGCGATCTCCCCCTGCGAATGCCCCACCACCGCCGACGGCTCCACACCGTACGAACGCCACAGCTCGGCCAGTGCGACCATCACCGCGAAGGACACCGGCTGGACCACATCCACCCGGTCCAGCGAAGGCGCGCCCGCAACCCCCCGCACCACATCGAGCAGATCCCAACCGACGAACGGCCGCAACGCCTCCGCACACTCCGCCAACCGCGCCGCGAACACCGGCGAGGAATCCAGCAACTCCCCACCCATCCCCGCCCACTGCGCCCCCTGACCCGGGAACACGAACACCACGCGGCCGGGCCGGACCGCCGCGTCGCCCACGATCACCTGCGGGACGGACCGGCCCTCGGCCAGTGCCGCCAGCCCGGCCCGGAACGCCTCCCGGTCCGCACGGTCGGCCAGCAGCACGGCGCGGTGCTCGAAGACCGACCGGGTGACCACCGTCGCGAGGCCGGTGTCCACCGGCCGTTCGCCGCCCCGGACGTCCAGAGCCCCCCGGACGTCCAGGGCACCCCGGGCATCCAGGTGCGCCAGCAGACTCCGGGCCTGCGCGGCCAGCGCCTCCGGCGAGCGCCCCGAGAGCAGCCACGGCACCACCGCCGGACCGCTCTCCGGCCCGCTCTCCAAACCGCTCTCCGGCCCGTCCGCCTCCCCGCCGGGCTCCTCGGCCGGCGCCTGCTCCAGCACCACGTGCGCGTTCGTCCCGCTGATCCCGAAGGAGGAGACGGCCGCGCGGCGCGGCCGCGCGCCCGGGAGCCACTCCCGGGCCTCGGTCAGCAGCTCGACCGCTCCCGAGCTCCAGTCCACGTGCGGGGACGGCTCGTCCACGTGCAGCGTCCTGGGCAGCACGCCCGCCCGCATCGCCGACACCATCTTGATCACGCCGGCCACCCCGGCGGCCGCCTGGGTGTGCCCGATGTTCGACTTCACCGAGCCCAACCGGAGCGGCGGTGCCCCCTCGGACCGGCCCTGACCGTACGTGGCCAGCAGTGCCTCGGCCTCGATCGGGTCGCCGAGGCGGGTGCCCGTGCCATGGGCCTCCACGGCGTCCACATCCTGCGCCGAGAGCCCCGCGTCCGCCAGCGCCTGCCGGATCACCCGCTGCTGCGAAGGACCGTTCGGCGCCGTCAGCCCGTTCGACGCACCGTCCTGGTTCACCGCACTGCCCCGCACCACCGCCAGCACCGGATGCCCCAACCGCCGCGCGTCCGACAGCCGTTCCACCAGCAGGACACCGACGCCCTCGCTCCAGCCCGTGCCGTCCGCGGCGGCGGCGAACGGCTTGCACCGTCCGTCCGGGGCCAGGCCCTGCTGCCGGCTGAACTCGACGAACATGCCCGGGGTCGGCATCACCGTGACCCCGCCGGCCAGCGCCAGGTCGCACTCGCCCGACCGCAGGGAGCGCACCGCGAGGTGCAGCGCCACCAGCGACGAGGAACACGCCGTGTCCACCGTCAGCGCCGGCCCCTCCAGGCCCAGCGCGTAGGCGACCCGCCCCGAGATCACGCTGGGGGTGACGCCGGTCAGCAGATAGCCGCCCTGGTCCTCCGAGCCCTCGTGCAGGCGGGGGCCGTACTCCTGGAAGGTCGCCCCGGCGAAGACGCCCGTCCGACTCCCCCGCAGCGACAGCGGGTCGATCCCCGCCCGCTCCACCGCCTCCCACGAGGTCTCCAGCAGCAACCGCTGCTGCGGGTCCATCGCCAGCGCCTCCCGCGGCGAGATCCCGAAGAACCCCGCGTCGAACTCGGCCACCGCGTCCAGGAACCCACCGGCCCGCACATAGCTGGACCCCGGCCGCCCGGCCTCCGGGTCGAACAGCTCCGCCAGGTCCCAGCCCCGGTCGGTCGGCAGCGGCCCCACGGCGTCCCCGCCGTCCACCACCAGCCGCCACAGGTCCTCCGGGGACCGCACGCCCCCCGCGAACCGGCAGCCCATGCCCACCACGGCCACCGGCTCGCCCGACGCGGACTCCGCCGCGCGCAGCCGCTCCCTGGTCCGGTACAGGTCGGTGGTCACCCACCTGAGGTACTCGACCAGCTTCTCCTCGTTCGCCACTGCTCTCACTCCGTGTCGGTGCGGCCGTGCGGAAGGTTCGGACATCGCGCGTCGGGGCGCGTCAGGAGGTGCGGAACTCCTGGTCGATGAAGGCGAAGAGCTCGTCGACCGTCGCCGTCCGCAGCCTGTTCGGCTTCGGGTCGTCGCCGTCGGTACGCGGCCTGGCGGCCAGCAGGGACCGCAGCCGGGCCTCGACCCGCTCCCAGGCGGCGCTGTCCGGCCCGAGCGCGGCCAGCGACCGCTCCAGCCGGTCCAGCTCCGCCAGGGCCCCGGAGCCCGCCGCGCGGGGCGCCGGCTGGAGCAGGACGCCCAGCCGCTCGGCGAGGACGAGAGGCGTCGGATGGTCGAACAGCAGACCGGTCGGCAGCCGCAGCCCGGTGGCCGCGCCGAGCCGGTCCCGCAGCTCCACCGCGGTCAGCGAGTCGAAGCCCAGCTCCTTGAAGGAGAGCCCGGGGTCGACCGGCCCGGCGTCGTGGTGACCGAGCACGGCGGCCGCCTCGGAGCGCACCAGGTCGAGCAGCGCGCCCGGACCCCGGTCGCCGGGCAGCGCCCGCTCCGGCCGGTCGACCGCGTCGGCCCCGGCAGACGCGGCAGGCGCGGCAGACGCGGTCGCCGAACCGGCCACCGGGGCCGGCGGGAGCACGCTGCCCCCGAGCCAGTACCGCTCCCGCTGGAACGCGTAGGTGGGCAGCTCGACCCGCCGGGCGCCGTGCCCGGCGAACTCCGCCGCCCAGTCCACCTCGACGCCGTGGACGTGCAGCCGGGCGAGTGCGGTGACCAGCGCGTCGGCCTCGGGCCGGTCCTTGCGGAGCGTGGGCACGAGGACGGGACCGGCGCCCGGCCGCGCGGGCTCGGTCAGACAGTCCCGGCCCATCGTGGCGAGCGTGCCGTCCGGCCCGAGCTCCAGGTAGGCGGTGACGCCCTCGCGCTCCAGCCGGCGCATGCCGTCGAGGAACCGGACCGGCCGGCGCACGTGCCGCACCCAGTACTCGGCCGAGCCGAACTCCTCGGCCGTGACGAGATCGCCGGTGACCGTGGACACGACCGGCAGCTCCGGCGGCCGGAGGTCCAAAGCCGCCACGACGCCGCGGAAGTCGTCCAGCACGGCGTCCATGTGCGGGGAGTGGAACGCGTGGCTCACCCGCAGCCTTCTGGTCCGGCGGCCGGCGGTCCGCCAGTGGGCCGCGATCCGCTCGACCTCCTCGGCGTCCCCGGCGACCACGGTCGCCTCCGGGCCGTTGACGGCGGCGAGGCCGACCAGCTGCTCCCGGCCGGCCAGCAGCGGGAGCACCTCCTGCTCGCCGGCCTGCAGCGCCGCCATGGCGCCGCCGGGCGGGAGCGCCTGCATGAGCCGGCCGCGGGCGGTCACCAGCGTGCAGGCGTCCGCGAGCGGGAACACCCCGGCGACGTGGGCGGCGGCCAGTTCGCCGACGGAGTGGCCGAGCAGGAGGTCCGGCCGGACGCCCCGGCTCTCCAGCAGCCGGAACAGGGCGACCTCGATCGCGAACAGGGCGGGCTGCGCGACACCGGTGCCGTCCAGCAGATCCGCGGCGGCGGAGCCCGGTGCCGCGAAGAGCACGTCCCGCAGCGGCCGGTCCGGGCCCGCTCCCGCGGCGGCCGCGGCCGCGTCGACGTGCTCGCAGACCGCGTCCAACGCCGCTGCGAACACCGGGTGTTCCTGGTAGAGCACGCGCCCGGCCCCCGGCCGCTGGCTGCCCTGACCGGCGAACAGGAAGGCGAGCCGGGCGGGCCCGTACGCCTGCCCGGACAGCACCTCGGCGGTGCGCCCGCCCCCGGCCAGCGCCGTCAGGCCCCGCCGGAGCCCGGCGTCGTCCCGACCGGTCACCGCGGCGCGCTGCTCGAAGGCCGAGCGCGTGACGGCCAGCGAGTACCCGACGTCCGCCGCGCGGAGCCCGGGCCGCTCGTCGAGCCGCGCCAGCAGCGCGGCCGCCTGGGCCCGCAGCGCCGCCGGCGAGCGGCCGGACAGCAGCCACGGCACCGTCCGGGCCGCCCCCGCCCCGCCGCCCGAGGGCCCGGCCGCCGAGCCCCCGGCCTCCGCGACCTCGACCTCCGAGGGGCCGACCTCCGAGGACCCGCCCTCCGTCCGCCCGCCCTCCGAGAGCCCCGGCTCCGAGGCGGTCGGCAGGGGCCCGGCGGCCAGCACCACATGGCAGTTGGTCCCGCCGAGGCCGAACGAACTCACGCCCGCCAGCAGCGGCCGGTCCGGCTCCGGCCACGGCCCCAGCTCCCGCTGCACGCGCAGGTGGAGCGAGTCCAGCGGAATCAGCGGATGGGGGCGCTCGTAGTGGAGACTGGGCGGCAGCTCCCGGTGCCGCAGACTCAGGGCGACCTTCAGCAGGCCGACGATCCCGGCGGCGCCTTCGAGGTGCCCCACGTTGGTCTTCGCCGAGCCGACCGCCAGCGGCCGCCCGGGCTCCCGTAGCCGCCCGAGGGCGGCGCCGAGGGCCGCGGCCTCCACCGGATCGCCGACCTTGGTGCCCGTGCCGTGGAGTTCCACGTACTGGACGTCCGCCGGGTCCACCCCGGCCCGGCGGTAGGCGCGCCGGACGACCTCCTCCTGGGCCGCCGGGCTGGGTGCGGTGAGCCCCTCACCGCCGCCGTCGTTGTTCACCGCGCCGCCGAGGATCAGGCAGTGCACCCCGTCGCCGTCGGCGAGCGCGTCCGCGAGGCGCTTCAGGACGACCACCGCGCCGCCCTCGCCCCGGACGTAGCCGTCCGCGCGGGCGTCGAAGGTGTGGCACCGGCCGGTCGGCGAGAGGCCGCCGAACCGGGCGACGGCGATGCTGCTCTGCGGGGCGAGGTTGAGGTTCACTCCCCCCGCGAGCGCGAGGTCGGTCTCGCCGGCGCGCAGGCTCTCACAGGCCTGGTGGACGGCGACCAGGGAGGACGACTGACCGGTGTCGGTCACCAGGCTGGGCCCGCGCAGGCCGAGGGTGTAGGAGACCCGGTTGGCGATCATGCTGCGCTGCAGCCCGGTCACGCTGTGCTGGGTGACGGCCTGCGGGCCGCGCTGGTGCAACAGGGTCGCGTAGTCGTCCCAGATCGCGCCGAAGAAGACACCGGCCGATCGTCCGTCGAGTGTCGCCGGGACGATCCCGGCGTACTCCAGGGCCTCCCAGGCGAGTTCCAGCATCAGCCGCTGCTGCGGGTCCGTCGCGACCGCCTCGCGCGGGGAAAGGCCGAAGAAGCCGGGGTCGAATCGGTCGACGTGATCGAGGAAACCGCCCCATCGGGGTATCGATCCGCCGGTTTCGACTGTTTGTCCGCCATCCGTCGGCAATTCACCCCACCGGCCTTCCGGCACCTCCGTGACAGAGGTTTCACCGTGCCGGAGAAGTCGCCACAGCTCATCGGGAGTCGAAGCTCCGGGTAACCGACACGACAGACCGACAACGGCTATCGCATCACTGTGAGTGGAATACATGAGAGATTCGTAAGATACGTGTGCTTCCCGTGAGGCCACAGCGCAACTGAACCAGCATCAGCAGAACGCGTCAAGGGTCGCTCTGTACACGACATCAAGCTTCAGCGCCGGAGGTCAGAGGCCTGTCGGCGGCACCCAACCGGCCATACCCACAAGGGATCACGGCCGCAGGGGCGCTTCACCACGGCAATTGCCCGAACGGCCCCGCCGCCCTGCCCGTCCGGACACGACCCGTCGGCCCGGTGGCCGATTGTTAACCCCCGGTAAAATCCCTGGCGGCACGAACTACCCGGGGTGTCCGACGTTCACGGACGACCGGATCCGGCCACTGCGGCCCGGTGCTCCCCGCCGGGTGCCGGGCGGCCCGGAACACCCCCGCCGGGGCCCCGGCCCCGCCACCCGGCGACGGCCGAATCGCAGGTGGCTAGGCTGGAGATCGCCGAGGAGACCGGCACCTGCCCTGCGGACCGTGACGCCGGCGGCATCCACCGCCCCACCGCGGGGCAAGCATCGAGGAGCAGTCGTGACCGAACAGAGCGGCCCGCAGCGGAGCATCGCCGACATGATCCGCCGTCCCATGCTCACCGGCCTGCAGGACGCCGAGCTGATCGGCCCGCTGGGCACCACCCGGATCAACGAGTGGGTCGACTGGATCGCGGCGGTGGTCGCCGGCCAGATCGTCCAGCCGATCGCCAGTGAGCGCGACGCCTTCGCGGACCGGGTGGACACCCTCTCCGAGGTCGGCAAGCGCAACAAGCAGCTCTACCGGGACGCCGCCCAGGAGGCGCAGCAGCTGCGCTCCCGGGTCGCCGAGCTGGAGGCCGAGCTGGCGCGGCTGCGCGCCCCCGCGGGCCCGGCGCCCGACTCAGCGCCCGACTCCGCGACCCCGGCCCACGACGCCGCTACCCCGGTGACCGGTCCCGCCCCCGCCCCGGCCGCCGACCCGGCGGCCTCCGAGGGGGCAGGCGGCCCCTCGCTCTCGCTCCGGGACCGCCTGCGGTCCAAGTACCCCGCGACCGCCGAAGCCCTGGACCGGCGGGACGCCGCCGCCGCGGCGGACGCCGAGCGGCACCCCGAGGGCTGACCCGGCGGGCCGGTGGTCCCCGGTCCCCGGCGGGGAACGCCCGCCGCGCCCCGGCCCCTCGATCCGCACCTCCGGCCCCGCACCCCCCGACCCGGCCCTCCGCGCCCCCGACCCGGCCCCGATCTGCGTGTGCGCGGGAGCCCGGCTCCGTACCGGACCCGGCCGGGGCGGCGGCCGTCGGGCCGGTCGGCCGCCGCCCCGACCGCCCCCACCACGCGCACACCGCGCGCTTGAAACCCGATCTTCCCGAACATTCACCCTATCGAGTAGATCAACCGCTCCGGAGGCCTCCGGCCGAGACCACCCCGCCTACCGTTGATCAGCGAACGGCAAGGGGGGTACCGCCTGCGGGATCCCCCCTTCTGTCGCGCCGGATGACGACCCGTCATCCGGCGCGGTCCTGCGCGGAGGGAGGCCCGTCCATGCCCATGAACACCGGACCGGAGATCACCGGGGACACCTCGGCGGTACGGTCATGAGCCGTACCGCCCTGGAGCGGATCCTCAGCGGCCCCAGCGGCCTCGGCACGGGCGGCCTGCACCCTGGCCGCCGTACGCCGCCGCCCGAGGCCGGCGGCGCCGTTCCGGGCCTCTACTACCACCCGGTACCGGAACCCGACCCCGGGCGCGTCGAGGAGGTCGGCAACCGGATCAAGACCTGGGCGGTGGACGAGGTCCAGCTGTACCCGCCGGAGTGGGAGGACCAGTTCGACGGGTTCTCGATCGGCCGGTACATGGTCGCCTGCCACCCCGACGCCCCCGACACCGACCACCTGATGGTCGCCGCCCGGCTGATGGTCGCCGAGAACGTGGTGGACGACTGCTACTGCGAGGACCACGGCGGCTCGCCGGTCGGCCTCGGCGGGCGGCTGCTCCTCGCGCACACCGCGCTCGACCCCCTGCACACCACGGCGGAGTACCAGCCGGCCTGGGAGGAGTCGCTCCAGGAGGACGCCCCGCGGCGCGCCTACCGCTCCGCCATGGGCTACTTCCACCGTGCCGCGAGCCCGTCCCAGGCGGACCGGTTCCGGCACGACATGGCGCGCCTGCACCTGGGGTACCTCGCCGAGGCGGCCTGGGCCGAGACCGAGCACGTCCCCACCGTCTGGGAGTACCTGGCGATGCGCCAGTTCAACAACTTCCGCCCGTGCCCGACCATCACGGACACCGTCGGCGGCTACGAGCTGCCCGCCGACCTGCACACGCTGCCCGCCCTGCAACGGGTCATCGCGCTCGGCTCGAACGCCACCACGATCGTCAACGACCTCTACTCCTACACCAAGGAACTCGCCGGCCCCGGCCGGCACCTGAACCTCCCGGTGGTGCTCGCCGAGCAGGAGGGCGGCACCGACCGCGACGGCTACCTGAAGGCGGTCGAGGTCCACAACGACCTCATGCACGCCTTCGAGGCCGAGGCGGCCGCCCTGGCCGCCGCCTGCCCCGCGCCGCCCCTGCTGCGCTTCCTGCGCGGCGTGGCCGTGTGGATCGACGGCAACCACTACTGGCACCGGACCAACACCTACCGCTACAGCCTGCCCGACTTCTGGTAACCAAGGAGCTGACCCATGACCACGACCGATATCCCCACCACGCCCACCAGCCTCGTTCCCGGTCCCGCCACGCCCTACCAGGGCGACATCGCCCGCTACTGGGACCACGAGGCCCGACCCGTCAATCTGCGCCTCGGTGACGTCGACGGCCTCTACCACCACCACTACGGCATCGGCGACATCGACCACGCCTCGCTGGGCGACCCGGACGACAGCGAGCGCGAGAAGAAGGTGATCGCCGAGCTGCACCGGCTGGAGTCCGCCCAGGCGGAGGTGCTGCTGGACCACCTGGGCCCGATCGCCCCCGACGCCACCCTGGTGGACGCCGGCTGCGGCCGCGGCGGCTCCATGGTGATGGCCCACCAGCGCTTCGGGTGCAAGGTCGAGGGCGTCACCCTCTCCGCCAAGCAGGCCGAGTTCGGCAACCGGCGCGCCCGGGAGCTCGGCATCGACGGCTCGGTCCGGTCCCGGGTCTGCAACATGCTCGACATGCCCTTCGAGACCGGCCAGGTGGCGGGCTCGTGGAACAACGAGTCCAGCATGTACGTCGACCTGCACGACCTCTTCGCCGAGCACTCCCGGATGCTGGCGGTCGGCGGCCGGTACGTCACCATCACGGGCTGCTGGAACCCCGCCTACGGGCAGCCGTCGAAGTGGGTGTCCCAGATCAACGCGCACTTCGAGTGCAACATCCACTCCCGCCGGGAGTACCTGCGTGCCATGGCGGACAACCGGCTCGTGCCGCAGGCCGTCATCGACCTCACCCCGGCGACCCTGCCGTACTGGGAGCTGCGCGCGACCTCCTCGCTCGTCACGGGCATCGAGGAGGCGTTCATCTCCTCGTACAAGGACGGCTCCTTCCAGTACGTCCTGATCGCGGCCGACCGGGTCTGACCGGGCTGACCGGGTCTGACCTGGCCGACCGGGCCGACCGGGCCGGCTCCCGGGGCCGGGTGTGGCAAGGGGCACCGCCCCGGCCGCACCCGGCCCGCCGCGTTCGCGACGGCCGGCCCCGCCGGTCAACGCGGAGTCAGAACGCGGAGTTGGCCACCCAGTGCGCCAGCAGGCCCTCGTCCCCCGTCACCTCGAAGCGGCCGGCGGCCCGGTCCAGCCGGCCGTAGAGGAACAGCAGCAGGTCCGCCGCGGTGCCGCGCACCGTCACGTCGGCGGCCGTCCCGGCACCCTTCGGGTCGAGTCCGAAACCGTCGGGCCGCAGCCGGACCAGCCAGTCCCCGGCCCCGTCGGTGCGGGTGAACCGGACGGTCCGGTCGTCCGCCCGCAGGAGGGCCGTCCCGGGCGCGAAGCCGGCGGCGAAGGGCAGGTTGACCAGGAATTCCGCGACGCCGTCGGCCGCCAGCGCCGGGTCGATCCCGGGGTGCAGGCCCAGGGCGAGCTCCGCGTCCACGCGGTGCACCAGGGTCTCGAAGAGCATCCGGCGCACCCAGAACCGGGCGTGCTGGTCGGCGCCCCAGGCCCACATCGGCGCGTCGAGGTCGGCCGCGGTGAACTCCGCACCGGCCTCGACCGCGGCCTCGGCCAGCCAGTCGGGGTAGCCGTCCGGCCCCTCCGGCAGCCGCAGGTCGACCTCCCGGCTGCGCGGCGGCTCCTGGATCCGCTGCCGCAGCAGCACGGTGAACCAGCGCTGCACGCTCCCGGCGTGACGCACCAGGTCGGCCAGCGTCCAGCCGGGGCAGGTGGGCACCGCGGTGGACGGGTCGGCGGCACGGACGACGGCGACGAAGCGGGCGGTCTCCGCGGCGACAGCGGCGGGGTGATCGAGGGTGGTGGTCATGGCCACCATTCTCCCGGCCCCCGCCCGACCGGGCCGCCCCGGGTGGGCCGGAGCCGGCCGACGGCGGGAGCGACGGACCGGCCGCGGCCCGGCCGGACGGGTGATTGACTGGGCCCTATGGACCTCGTTCATTCGACGTGCTGCCTCCCCCCGGTCCCGTCCGGCCGGCGCCCCGGGGCTCGACCGGACGGCCCGGCATGAGCGTCGCCGACCCGCCGGCCGCACCCGGCCCCGCCCCGAAGGCCCGGACCGCGCCCCCGTTCGACCCCGAGCTGGCCGCCGCGCTGGCAGCTCTGGGCGACGCGGCCGGGGAGCCGCTCACCCCGGCGAACCTGGCGGCCCGCCAGGCCCGGGACACCGCGACCCGGCCCCGGCCCGCCGTCGACGAGCTGACCGACGGCGGCCGTTTCGAGGTGGCCGAACTCCGGGTACCGGGACCGCCGGACGGGCCGGAGGTCACCCTGCTGAGCGCCCGGCCCGCCGGGATCTCCCGGCCGCTGCCGCTGCTGTACTACCTGCACGGCGGCGGCATGGTCATGGGCAACGCCTGGTCCGTCCTCCCCCGGGTGCTGCGGGAGTGGGCGCTCCCGCTGGAGCTGGCCGTCATCTCCGTCGAGTACCGGCTGGCACCGCGGGCGCGGTACCCCGGACCGGTGGAGGACTGCTACGCCGGCCTCACCTGGGCGGTCGCGCACGCCGACGGGCTGGGAATCGACCCGGCGCGCATCGTGCTCGGCGGCAAGAGCGCCGGCGGCGGGCTCGCCGCCGCGCTCGCCCTGCTCACCCGGGACCGGGGCGGGCCCGTCCCGCTCGGGCAACTGCTGCTCAGCCCGATGCTGGACGACCGCGACCGCTCCTTCTCCAGCCACCAGCTGGCCGGCACCGACACCTGGGACCGCACCTCCAACGCCACCGCGTGGCAGGCCCTGCTGGGTGACCGGTACGGTGCCGCAGACCTCCCGCCCTACGCGGCCCCCGCCCGCGCCACCGACCTGTCCGGGCTGCCTCCGGCCTACGTCGACGTCGGATCGGCCGAGACCCTCCGGGACGAGGACGTGGCCTACGCCCAGGCGCTCTGGCAGGCCGGCGGCCGGGCCGAACTGCACGTGTGGCCCGGTGCCTGCCACGGCTTCGACACCCTCGCGCCGCACTCGGCGCTGGCCCGGGACGCCCGCGACGCCCGTACCCGCTGGCTCCGGCGCCTCCTCGCGCGCTGATCCGGCCGGCGCCGACCACCGGGGGTGTCCCACCGCACGGGCCCGTCCCCGGACGCGCCGGGGCCCGCCCGGCCGGCGGAACTCCCGGCCGGGCGGGCCCCGTCGGGGCGGCGGCCGTCAGGCCAGCGCCGGTCCGTCCGTGGAGTTCAGCCGGCCCCACCCGGACCAGGCGCTGAAACCGGTCTGCCAGCGATGGAAGACACCGGCCCCGCTGCTGCCCAGCACGTCCAGCCGGCCGTCCTGGTTGGTGGCCGCGGCGATGGCGGTGCCACCGCCGCCGAAGGTCTCCCAGCCCGACCAGCCGCCGTTCACGGCCGTCTGCCACAGGTGGGTGGCCGTGCCGCCGTTGATGGCGAACACCTCCATCCGCCCGTCGGCGGAGCGCGCCGAGGACAGCTCGGAGTCGGCGGCTCCCCCGCCGGTACCGGTCCAGGCCGACCAGCTGGTGGGGCCGGTCTGCCAGCGGTGGAACACCCCGGTACCGCTGGAGGTGAACACCTCCAGCCGACCGTCCGAGTTGTGATTGACCGTCAGCCCGTGCCCGCCGCCGCCGAAGGAGTCCCAGGCCGACCAGCCGCCGTTGGGCGCGGTCTGGTACAGGTGGCCGAAGGTGGTGTCCGACAGGGCGAACAGCTCCAGCCGGCCGTCGGGCGCGTTCTCCATCTGCAGCCGTGCACCGGCGGGGCCGCCGACCCCGGCCCACCCGGCGAAGGCGCCGTTGGGCGCGGTCTGCCAGGTGTGGATCACCCCGGTGGCATTGGAGGCGAAGACCTCGATCCGCCCGTCGGCATTGCCACCGGCCGCGATCCGGGACCCGCCGCCGCCGAGCCCGGCCCACCCCGACCAGCCGGCGTTCGGCGCGGTCTGCCAGAGGTGGGCCAGCGTGCTCCCGTTGAGCGCGAACAGCTCCAGCCGGCCGTCCTGGTTCGGCGCGATGGCCAGCTGGGCGTTGCCCGGGCCGCCCTCGTCGACCCATTCCGACCAGCCGCCGTTGACGGACAACTGCCAGGTGTGCCAGACACCGCCCGGGCCCGCGGCGAAGGTCTCCAGCCGGCCGTCCGCGTCGCGGCCGGAGACCATCCGGCCGGACGGGTACGGGTGCGGGCGCGGCCCGGCCGGGCCGTCCTCGACCACCCGGTGGTAACGGCGGGCACTGAACGAGCCGTTGGGGTGCCCGTCCAGTGAGGCGTCGCCGATGTTGGCGGTGAGGTGGCGGACCGGCGCGGAGCCGAAGGAGTAGTAGGAGAAGTCGCCGTCGCCGTCGAGCCACTGGTCGAAGAGGAAGACGTGCTCGCTGTAGTTGTCGAGGATGTCACCGGGGCGCAGGTCACCGCGGTCGATGGGGTACGAGTACGTGTCCGACAGCGACCCGGTCCAGGCGTTGGCGTCCAGGTGCCAGGCCATCGACACGTAGCCCGAGCAGTCCCGGCGGTAGTCGAAGTCGCCGCCGGGGCCGGGCGAGTAGCCGCCCTGGTCGTACGGGCCCGGCTGGTGGTCGACCCAGTACTGGGCCCGCGCGATGATCTCGCCGCGGGTGATCGGGCCGCCGAGGGCCGAGTCGGCCCGGGCGCTGCCCGCGGTCGCCAGACCGGTGCCGGCCAGCGCGAGGACGAGCACGAGGGCCATCAGCAGGGCCCGGGCCGTCGCCCTGGAGGCGTGCGACGCGTGGCGGGCGGGGCGGGTGCGCGGTGGCATCGCGGTCTCGACCGTTCCTCTCGACGTGTTCATACGCCCACCCAGGCGGCGCCGCCGAAGGTGCCGTCGGCGTTCCAGGCACTCCAGCCGCCGTTGGGCGCGTTCTGCCAGATGTGCGAGATGTTGGCTCCGCCGGGGGCGAGGGCGAACACCTCCAGCCGGCCGTCCGCGTTGCGGCTGACGTTCACGGTCGCGGCGGCGCCGCCGAAGGAGCCGTTCCAGGCGCCCCAGCCGGCGGACGGGGCCGCCTGCTCGCGGATCGCCACCCCACTGCCGTTCGGTCCCAGCACGAAGACCGCCATCCGCCCGTCGGCCTGGTGACCGACCACCGGCGCACCGCCGGTCGGGCCCCCGAACGGCCCGGCGCCGTCGCCGTTCCAGCCACTCCACCCGCCGTTGGGCTCCGTCTGCCAGATGTGCGAGATCGAACCGCGGTCCGGTGCCACGGCGAACACCTCCAGCCGCCCGTCCGCGTTCTGACCGACACTCAGATCGGACGCCGCTGGCCCGAAGGAGCCGTTCCAGGCGCCCCAGCCGGCGGACGGGGCCGCCTGCTCGCGGATCGCCACCCCACTGCCGTTCGGCGCCAGCACGAAGACCGCCATCCGCCCGTCGGCCTGGTGACCGACCACCGGCGTACCCCCGGTCGGGCCCCCGAACGGCCCGGCGCCGTCACCGTTCCAGCCACTCCACCCGCCGTTGGGCTCCGTCTGCCAGATGTGCGAGATCGAACCGCGATCCGGTGCCACGGCGAACACCTCCAGCCGCCCGTCCGCGTTCTGACCGACGGTCAGGCCCGAGGACGCAGGGCCGAAGGAGGTGTCCCACGTGCTCCAACCGCCGTTCGGCGTGGTCTGCCAGCTGTGCTGGATGCTGCTCCGGCCGGGGCCGAGGACGAACAGCTCCAGCCGCCCGTCGGGGTCGCGGCCGACCACCGGCAGGCCGCCGACCGGACCGCCGAGCCGCTGCCACGTTCCCCAGCCGCCGTTCGGTGCCGTCTGCTCGCGGAAGAACAGCCCCTGCTGGTCCGGCGAGACCGCGAACGCGACCATCGCCCCGTTGGCCTGCCGGCCGATCGCCGGGTTCTGCCGGCCGTCGCCGAAGTCGTCCCACCCCCTGGCGGTGGGCGCCAGTTGGACGTCCAGGTAGTCGGCGTCGATGTTGATGGTGATGCCGCCGTAGGTCTCGTTCTGACCACCGGTGTACTGGTGGATCCGCTGGTGGTTCGCCCACAGGTGGTCCGGGATCGCCGGGTCCGAGGTGCTGGTGCTGCCGTTGCCCGGCCACGCCGCGAAGTCGATGACGTCCGGCATCGCGTAGGAGGAGTAGTGGGCGACCAGGTCGGAGATCGTGCTGCCGGCACTGCCGTACACGCCCGACAGGTAGCCCCGGGCGTGCAACCGCGTGGTCCAGGCGGACAGGTAGCCCAGGACCAGGCCCGAGTACGACGGGGCGTAGTGCTCGTTGTCCATGTAGACCGGGGTGCCCGGGGGGAAGCCGAGGGCCGACATCTGCGCGATCGCGTCGTCGGCGTCGGCCGCGCCCTGGGCCGCGGACGGGATCGTGGCGCAGCCGGGGCAGGCGCCCGGCGCCTGGTGGCCGACGTACAGCGGGAAGAAGTGCCAGCCGATCGAGGCCTGCCGGGCGACCCAGTCGGCGGTCAGGTTCGGCTGGTCGCAGGTGCGGTTGACGCCGCCGATGTAGATGCCGATCGCGCCGTAGGGCGAGGCGTCCATCCAGGTGCGCATGGTGGACGAGCTCGGGGCCGCGCACGGGTCGAAGCCCTGGCCCGTGTAGTTGGTGGCGGCGCCGTCCACCGCGGCCGTCAGCGCCGCGCCGGCGCCGGCCGTGATGCCACCGGCGCCGGCCGGGTCGGCCGCGCTCCGCGGTGCCTGCGCCGTCCGGCGCGGCTGCGGCAGACCGGCCCGGTCGAGGACGGTCGCCACCGCCGCCCGGTCGGTGCCGTAGGCCGCGGTGACGGTGACCGCGCCGGTGGTCGCCGTGATCTCGCGGGAGGCGGTGTTCTCCCGGGCCCCGCGCTCCGCGCCGGGCAGGGCCGGCTGCACCAGGATCGCCTCGCTGCGTCCCCGCAGGTGGGATGGGCAGTCCTGGTTCTCGCCGGGGCGGCCGAGGTAGACGGCGTGCCGGTCGAACCGCACGCAGGTGTCCGGCGCCGCGTCCAGGTCGATCACCGGCCAGGTGCCGGGGACGCGCAGCGTGGTGCCCCGGTAGGTCACGTCCTTGGCGCCGTCGGTGGCCGCGGCGGCCGGGCCGGTGGCGGCGAGGGCGGCGGAGGAGAGGAGCAGCGCGCCCACCAGCGCTCTGGTCAGGACGGCGAGTCTCACGGGGACTCCTTCCGGTGCGGCGGTCGCGGGGTGTCGAGGGGCGGCCGTGACGGCCGCTGCGGGGCGCGCACTACGGCCGGATCCCGTCGAACTGCAGGACCCGGTAGGCGCCCTGCGCGGTCCACTGGGAGACGATCAGCGTCAGCGAGTTCGCACCGGCGCTGCCGGGGTGGATGTAGCCGCCGTAGAGGCTCTCGACCTGCGGCCGGCCCCAGTGGTTCGGCGGCCAGAGGTTGCTCGCGACGATCTGCGGGACCGGCGCCGACCACGCGGCGTCGGGCCGGGGCGCGGTGCGCGTGCAGATCGAACCGTCCGTCAGGTCGAGGTAGCTCATGCAGTAGCGGCCGTCGATCCGCTTCACGGAGAACTCGGCGATGTTGTTCCCGGGGCCGAACAGCGGGGTCGGCGGGGTGCCGTCGGTGGCCCAGTGCCAGCCGCCGTCGTACGCCCAGTTCTGCTGGGCCCCGAAGTCGCCGGCCCGGAACGCGTCCGGGTCGATCCGGAACAGCTGGATCGCGCCCTGGTCCGCGGTGTTCTTGTGGGTGCCGTTCCAGCGCTTGGAGTAGATGTAGAGCCAGCCGTCCGGGTCGATGCCGGCGAAGGACCACATCCCGTACATCGACTGGTTGACGCCCTGGTCCTGGCCGGGCCAGTGGTACGGGTAGTCGGTCCAGGTCCGGCCGAAGTCGTCGGAGTAGGCGACGCCCGACATCAGTGAGCCGTCCTCGCCGGCGGGCAGCGGGTCCGGGCCGATGCCGCGCGCCACCGAGGTGTACTGGAGGTAGGTGCGGCCGCCGAACTCGATGCAGTCGTTCGGGATCCGGGTGCTCTCCACCCCGTGGCCGTTGTCGGTTCCGTGGCCGTAGTCGAGGAGCTGGGCCGCGGAACCGTCGGGCATGGCGTAGCTGAACGAGATCGGGGTCGCCCCGGAGCGGTCGAAGGTCGCCTGGTTCAGCATCACCGGGGAGCCGAGGTAGCCGTTGCCGGTGTCGAAGGAGTCGCCGAACACGTAGCCCCAGGTGTTGTCGTGCTCCCGGTAGTACGGGATGCCCAGGTCGCCGCTGCCCAGCCCGTACCGGCTCGCCGAGTCACCGGGCAGTTGGCACAGGGGCGCGCCGGTCTGGCCGACGCCGTTGGTCGCGGCGGCGGGCCCGGCGGCGGCGACCCCGGCGCCCACGGCGAGGCCGGTGCCCAGGGCGAGCCCCGTCCCGGTCCGCAGGAGCGAGCGCCGGGTGAGGGCCTGCCCCGGCTGCGGTGAAGTGGACATGGATCTCCTTCGGTTGCTGGGAGGGGTGGGGTGCCGCCGGCCGGGGCACCGGACGCCGGCCCCCCGGGAGCGTGCGGCCCCGGCGCCCATGCTGGGCTCCGGCCGACCGGCCGGGACAGGCCACGGACCGGCCAAAGGCGGCCGGTGCCGGCGGCGGCGCGGCCTACCGGTACCGGGCCACCACGGCCACCACGGCCACCACGACGGTCAGCAGGACGAGCGCGGCCGCGGCCGGCGCGAGCCAGCCGCGGCCGGCGTCGAGTCCTCTGCCGACCTCGACCTGGCCGCCGGGCGGGATGCCGGGATGCCGTTTCGCGTAGTGCTCGACCTGCTGCCGCTCCCCCTCGGACTCGCCGAGCCAGGCCGTCCTGGAACTGCACTCACCGCACCAGTAGCGGTAGGCCACGTCGACTCCTCGCTTCTCGCCGCACAGCGCCTGCACGAAGGCAGCGATTGTGGCGTTCGTCATGTTCGGTGGACAGGCCAACCGGCCGGACATCGCTGACCGGTCGTCACCGGTAGGCTCACCGGCGATTACCGGCGAGTAGAGAGGCGCCCCGTTGACGGATCAGCTCGGCACGCTGTTACGCCGGCTCCGCGGCCAGGCGGGCCTGACGCAGGAACAGGTGGCGGAGCGCTCCGGCGTGAGCGTGCGCACCATCCGCCGGCTGGAGAGCGGCAGGTCCAGCGACCATCGGCTGGGTACGGTCAATCTGCTGGCCGACGCCCTCGACATCAGTGCGGAGGACCGCCGGCAGCTGGCGAGCACGCTCGCCGAGGCGCGCGGCGCGTCGGCTCCCGCGGTGCCCCGGCCGGCTCCCGCGCCGCTCGAACCGACGCCCCGGCCGGCTGCCGCGCCGCTCGAACCGGCGCCCGCTCCACCCGGCGG
>NZ_JBHWUI010000041.1:0-56165 GCF_042737525.1 Kitasatospora sp. NPDC059973
GCTCGGCGCCCGCCCGGCCCGGCGGCGGCCGCGCGGCGCCGGACGGTTGTAGCTTGCTCCCACCAGGGCCGCCGGAAGCAGGCCTGCGAGCTGTACTTTCACGCCATCCGGGTAACGATCCGGCACGTCGTACCGGGATCTTCTACGCGCGTAGCCGATTCCCGTCTATCCTCGGACCTGTGAACGCATCTCCTCAGTCGGTCGTCTCCGCCGACCCCTACGCCGCCGCCCAGGCCGCCGCCGAGCGCCTGCGCGAGCTGACCGGCGCCGAGCGCCACGACGTCGCCTTGGTGATGGGCTCCGGCTGGGTGCCGGCCGCCGACGCCCTCGGCGAGACCGTGGCGGAGTTCCCGGTCACCGACCTCCCGGGCTTCCCCGCCCCCGCCGTGGCCGGCCACGCCGGCACGATCCGCTCCGTGAAGATCGGCGACAAGCGCGCCCTGATCTTCCTGGGCCGCAACCACTACTACGAGGGCCACGGCGTGGCCACTGTGGTCCACGGCGTGCGCACCGCCGCCGCCGCCGGCTGCGGCATCATCGTGCTGACCAACGGCTGCGGCGGTCTGCGCGACGGCTGGGTCCCCGGCCAGCCGGTCCTGATCAGCGACCACATCAACCTGACCGCGGACTCCCCGATCGTCGGCGCCAACTTCGTCGACCTGACGGACCTCTACTCCAAGCGGCTGCGCGAGCTCTGCCGCGAGGTGGACTCCACCCTCGACGAGGCCGTCTACGTGCAGTTCCGCGGCCCGCACTACGAGACCCCGGCCGAGGTCCACATGGCCCGGGTGATCGGTGGCGAGCTGGTCGGCATGTCCACCACGCTGGAGGCCATCGCCGCCCGCGAGGCCGGCGCCGAGGTGCTCGGCATCTCGCTGGTCACCAACCTGGCGGCCGGCATCACCGGTGAGCCGCTCAACCACGCCGAGGTGCTGGAGGCCGGCAAGGCCTCCGCCGAGCGCATGGGCGCGCTGCTCGCGAAGGTCCTTGAGCGGATCTGATCCGGCTCTGACGCACAATCGTGAGCGACGGGGTTCGCGGGCGGGTGTGATCCGCTGATCACACCCGCCCGCGGGCCCCGTCCGCATGCGCGCCCCACTCTCGCGGAACCCTCCGGCCGACCGAACCGACGCACTTCCCCATGGAGTCGCAGCCATGACGCAGGCACCCACCACCGATCTCCTCGCCCGGGCCCGGACCTGGCTGGCCGAGGACCCCGACCCGCAGACCCGCGAGGAGCTGGCCGCGCTGCTGGCCGCGGCCGAGGGCCCGGACGCCGAGTCGGACAGCAAGCTCGCCTGGTCGCGACTGGCCGAGCGGTTCTCCGACCGCCTCCAGTTCGGCACCGCCGGCCTGCGCGGCGAGCTGGGCGCGGGCCCGATGCGGATGAACCGCGCCGTGGTGATCCGGGCCGCCGCCGGCCTGGTGGCGTACGTGAAGAAGGAGAACCTGGGCGACCTCGTCGTCATCGGCTACGACGCCCGGCACAAGTCCTTCGACTTCGCCCGGGACACCGCCGCCGTGGTGGTCGGCGCCGGCCTGCGGGCCGCCCTGCTGCCGCGCGCGCTGCCCACCCCGGTGCTCGCCTTCGCGGTCCGCCACCTCGGCGCGGCCGCCGGGGTCACCGTGACCGCCAGCCACAACCCGCCGCAGGACAACGGCTACAAGGTCTACCTGGGCGACGGCTCGCAGATCGTCCCGCCGGCCGACGCCGGGATCGCCGCCGAGATCGACGCGATCGGCTCGCTCGCCGAGGTCCCGCTCGCCGAGGACGGCTGGGACGTCGTCGGCGAGGACGTCGTGGACGCCTACCTGGCCCGCGCCGTCTCCATCGTGGACCCGCACAGCCCGCGCGACCTGGCCGTCGTCTACACCCCGATGCACGGCGTCGGCCGGGACACCCTGGTCGCCGCCTTCGACCGGGCCGGCTTCCCCGCGCCCACCGTGGTCGCCGAACAGGCCGAGCCCGACCCGGACTTCCCGACCGTGGCCTTCCCCAACCCGGAGGAGCCGGGGGCGATGGACCTCGCCTTCCGCACCGCCGCCGCGGTCGGCCCGGACATCGTCATCGCCAACGACCCGGACGCCGACCGCTGCGCGGTGGCCGTCCCGGCCAACGGCACCGCCGACGGCACCGGCTGGCGGATGCTGCGCGGCGACGACGTGGGCGCGCTGCTGGGCGCCGCGCTGGTCGCCAAGCGGGCCACCGGCACCTTCGCCACCACCATCGTCTCCTCCACCCTGCTCGGCCGGATCGCCGAGGCGGCCGGGCTGGGCTACGCCGAGACGCTGACCGGCTTCAAGTGGATCGCCCGCGCCGACGGCCTGCGCTACGGCTTCGAGGAGGCGCTGGGCTACTGCGTCGACCCGCAGGGCGTGCGCGACAAGGACGGCATCACCGCCGCCCTGCTGGTCGCCGAGCTGGCCGCGACCCTCAAGCGGTCCGGCCGCACCCTGGCCGACCTGCTGGACGACCTGGCGCTGGAGCACGGCCTGCACGCCACCGACCAGCTCTCCGTCCGGGTGGAGGACCTCGCGCTGATCGCGGAGGCGATGCAGCGCCTGCGCGAGCGGCCGCCGACCGTGCTGGCCGGCCTGACGGTCACCCGGGCCGACGACCTGACCGCCGGCTCCGCCGACCTGCCGCCCACCGACGGCCTGCGCTACTACCTGGCCGGCGAGGGCGTCCGCTCGGCCCGGATCGTGGTCCGGCCGTCCGGCACCGAGCCCAAGCTGAAGTGCTACCTGGAGGTCGTCCTCCCGGTCGGCTCGGCCGCCGACCTGGCCCCCGCCCGGGTGCGCGCCGCCGAGCTGCTGGGCGCGATCAAGCGCGACCTGGCCGCGGCCGCCGGCATCGACGCCTGATCCACCCGCGCACGACGAAGGGGCCCGCCGTTCCCGGCGGGCCCCTTCGTCGTGCTCCTCGGCGTGCTCCTCGGCGTGCTCAGGCGACGATCGCGGCGATCAGCGCGACCAGACCGAGCAGGGTCGGCGCGATGATCCACCAGCACCACCGCACGACCAGCGGGCCTGCCGCGTCGGGGCGGCCCGCGTTCCGCTCGGCGGTCTCCTGGAGGATCGCGACCACCTGGTCGGACCAGGCCCGGTTCGGGTCCGGCGCGCCCTCGACCACCGACGGCGCCGGCCGCCCGAAGGCCGTGCCCAGCCGGGAGGCGTGCTGCTGCCCGCCGCCGCGCTGCTGGATCCGGTTGGCCCGCTTGCGCTGGCGCAGCGACACCGGCACGGCCCACACCTGGTACTTGTGGCCCCCGGCCAGCAGTTCCACCGAGTACCCCGCGCGCAGGGCGTCCACGGCCGCCCACGGCGCGGTGATCGTCCGCAGCGGGTTGCGCACGACCAGCCGGCGGTCGTTCACCCGCACGGCCGGCCGCAGCGTGTAGGCGATCACCGGGAAGGCGAACACCGGTACCGCGGCCAGCGCGACGTACGGGGTCCTGCCCGTCCCGTTCAGCACCGCGTCCCCGATCAGCCACCCGGCCACGGCCAGCAGGAGCACACCGGAGATCACACCGGGAATGGAGCGGTACACGCGGTCGGCGTACACGGGCTCCCCGTCGGAGCCGGCCGAGCCCTGGTGGGGCTTGCCGTCGGATTCGGTCATGGCGACGATTCTGCCCCATGCACCCCGTGATCTACAGGGGTGGCGATCACCGTGGTGGCCCCGGCCGTCGCCCCCGGCCCGGCGGCCGGGCCCCGCCGCTTCCCGGCGCTCCCCCGCCGCTCCCCGGCGCTCTCCGGCGGCGAGCGGCTCCCGGGCCGGGCCCACCGGGCCGAGATCTCGGTCCGGCATCGAAAAGCGGGCCCCCTAGCGGTTGGCTACGCGCGTAGATATGCTGGTGTGGTGACTATGTCCACTCTTGCAGCCAATGCCCCCGGCGCTGCGGGCAGCGGTCTTGAGGACGTTGCGGCGTCCGAGGCCTCGCTCCGCCGCTTCCTGCACGGCCTGCCCGGCGTCGACCAGGTCGGCCTGGAGGCGCGCGCCGCCACTCTCGGTACCCGCTCGATCAAGACCTCGGCGAAGGCGTACGCCATCGACCTGGCCATCTCGATGATCGACCTGACCACCCTCGAAGGCGCGGACACCGCCGGCAAGGTGCGCGCGCTGTGCGCCAAGGGCCGGACCCCGGATCCGTCCGACCCGGCCACCCCGCGCGTCGCCGCCATCTGTGTCTATCCGGACATGGTCGCCACCGCGAAGGACGCCCTGCGCGGTACCGACATCCAGGTCGCCTCCGTCGCCACCGCCTTCCCCGCCGGGCGCGCCGCGCTCCCGGTCAAGCTCGCCGACACCGCCGACGCGGTCGCGGCCGGCGCCGACGAGATCGACATGGTGATCGACAGGGGCGCCTTCCTCTCCGGCCGCTACCTGGACGTCTTCAACGAGATCGTCGCCGTCAAGGAGGCGTGCAAGCGCCCCGACGGCACCGCCGCCCACCTCAAGGTGATCTTCGAGACCGGCGAGCTGCAGACGTACGACAACGTGCGCCGCGTCTCCTGGCTGGCGATGCTGGCTGGCGCCGACTTCATCAAGACCTCCACCGGCAAGGTCGCCGTCAACGCGACCCCGCCGGTCACCCTGCTGATGCTGGAGGCCGTCCGCGACTTCAAGGCGCAGACCGGCGTCCAGGTCGGCGTGAAGCCCGCCGGTGGCATCAAGACCACCAAGGACGCCATGAAGTACCTGGTGATGGTCAACGAGACCCTCGGCGACGACTGGCTGACCCCGCACTGGTTCCGCTTCGGCGCCTCCAGCCTGCTCAACGACCTGCTGATGCAGCGTCAGAAGCTGACCACCGGACGGTACTCCGGCCCCGACTACGTGACGGTGGACTGATCACCATGGCCAAGAAGAAGAACATCGAGGAGCCCGCGGCCCAGCCGACCGGCGGCCTCTTCAGCTACGCCCCGGCACCCGAGTCCCCCGCCGCCGCGGGTGACATCGCCACCTCGTACGGCCACTTCATCGGCGGCGAGTTCGTCGACTCCGCCGGCAGCGAGGCCCTGAAGACGGTCAACCCGGCCACCGAGCAGGTGCTCGCCGAGTTCGCCCAGGGCACCGAGGAGGACGTCGACCGCGCGGTCGCCGCCGCCCGCAGGGCCTTCGCCGACTGGTCGGCGCTGCCCGGCAGCGAGCGCGCCAAGTACCTGTTCCGGATCGCCCGGATCATCCAGGAGCGCAGCCGCGAGCTGGCCGTGCTGGAGTCGATCGACAACGGCAAGCCGATCCGCGAGACCCGCGACGTCGACCTGCCGCTGGTCGCCGCGCACTTCTTCTACTACGCGGGCTGGGCCGACAAGCTCGACTTCGCCGGCTACGGCGCGAACCCGCGCCCGCTGGGCGTGGCCGGCCAGGTCATCCCGTGGAACTTCCCGCTGCTGATGCTGGCGTGGAAGATCGCCCCGGCGCTGGCCACCGGCAACACCGTGGTGCTGAAGCCGGCCGAGACCACCCCGCTGACCGCGCTGCGCTTCGCCGAGATCTGCCGCCAGGCGGGCCTGCCGAAGGGTGTCGTCAACATCGTCACCGGTGACGGCCGCACCGGCGCCGCGCTCACCTCGCACCCGGACGTCAACAAGGTCGCCTTCACCGGCTCCACCCCGGTCGGCCGGGCGATCGCCAAGCAGATCGCGGGCACCCGCAAGAAGCTCTCGCTGGAGCTCGGCGGCAAGGCCGCGAACATCGTCTTCGACGACGCGCCGATCGACCAGGCGGTCGAGGGCATCGTCAACGGCATCTTCTTCAACCAGGGCCACGTCTGCTGCGCGGGTTCGCGCCTGCTGGTCCAGGAGTCGATCCACGACGAGCTGCTGGACGCCCTGAAGCGCCGGATGGGCACCCTGCGGGTCGGCGACCCGCTGGACAAGAACACCGACATCGGCGCCATCAACTCGGCCGCCCAGCTGGCCCGGATCACCGCGCTGACCGACGCCGGCGAGGCCGAGGGCGCCGAGCGCTGGTCGCCCGCCTGCGAGCTGCCCGGCACCGGCTTCTGGTTCCGGCCGACCGTCTTCACCGGCGTCAGCCAGGCCCACCGGATCGCCCAGGAGGAGATCTTCGGGCCGGTCCTGTCGGTACTGACCTTCCGCACCCCGGCCGAGGCGGTCGACAAGGCCAACAACACCCCGTACGGCCTCTCCGCCGGCATCTGGACGGAGAAGGGCTCGCGCATCCTCTGGACCGCCAACCGGCTCAAGGCCGGCGTGGTCTGGGCCAACACCTTCAACAAGTTCGACCCGACCTCGCCGTTCGGCGGCTACAAGGAGTCGGGTTACGGCCGCGAAGGTGGCCGCCACGGTCTGGAGGCCTACCTCGATGTCTGATGTCGTGAGCCGTCTTGATGTCCTCAAGACCTACAAGCTGTACGTCGGCGGGAAGTTCCCGCGCTCCGAGAGCGGGCGGGTGTACGAGGTGACGGACTCGAAGGGCGAGTGGCTGGCCAACGCCCCGCTCGGCACCCGCAAGGACGCCCGGGACGCCGTGCTGGCGGCCCGCGCGGCCGTCAAGGGCTGGGCCGGCACCACCGCGTACAACCGCGGCCAGGTGCTGTACCGCGTCGCCGAGATGCTGCAGGGCCGGCGCGAGCAGTTCGCCGCCGAGGTGGCGCTCTCCGAGGGCGTCGGCCCGAAGAAGGCCGCCGCCCTGGTGGACGCCGCCATCGACCGCTGGGTCTGGTACGCGGGCTGGACCGACAAGGTCGCCCAGATCGCGGGCGGCGCCAACCCGGTCGCCGGGCCGTTCTTCAACCTCTCCACCCCGGAGCCGACCGGTGTGGTCGGGATCGTCGCCCCGCAGGCCGGTTACGGGCACTCGCTGCTCGGCCTGGTCTCGGTGATCGCGCCCGCCATCGCCACCGGCAACACCGTGGTGGTCGCGGCGGCCGCGGACGCCCCGCTGCCGGCCCTGTCGCTGGGCGAGGTGCTGGCCACCTCGGACGTCCCCGGCGGCGTGGTCAACATCATCTCGGGCCGGACCGCCGACATCGCGCCCACCCTGGCCTCGCACCAGGACGTCAACGCGGTGGACCTCACCGGCGCCATCGCCGCCGACGGTCCCGGCGCGGCGGGCGCGCTGGAAGCCGCCGCCGCGGATACCCTGAAGAGGGTGGTCCGTCCGGAGCTGGACCCGTTCGCCCAGGACTGGACCAATGCTCCCGGTACCGACCGGCTACTCTCGTTCCTGGAGACGAAGACGGTCTGGCACCCGATGGGGATCTGACCTCCTCGTCACCCCCGGGCCCGATGGGCCCACCGAGTAACAACTCCACAAGCTGGCCGTCCCCAGTGCCCTCACCCCCCCAGGGCCCGGACGGTCATTGGACGGACCCGCGCCTCTCCCCCCCTGGCGCGGGTCCGTCGACTTTCCGCCCGGCCTCCGCTGCGGATCCGTCGACTTTCGTCGCCGGCCCGCCATCCTTTCGGCGCTCCCGGCCGGCCCCCGCCCCCGCGCAGACTGGGGCGACACCGCACACCGAGGGGGCACCGCGTGGGAGAGATCGCCGGCGAGCTGATGGCACTGTTCGCGGACGGGTTCGTCCGCAGGCTGTTCGTGGCCCGCGCCCGGCGCCGGCTGGCCGCCGGCAAGCCGGTCCGGATCCCCTGCTCGGCCCGCTCCGACGGTCCCGGCTGGCCGCCGCGCTACGTCAGCGGGGGGATCCGCGTCACACCGGGCTCCGCGAGCGCCGAGTTCGGCTCGCGCGAACTCGACGGCGCCGGCCCGGTCGTACTGGCCGCCGGCGGGGCCTTCCGGGCCCCCGAGCCGGACACCTGGCACGACCAGGACTGGGCCGCCACCGCCTACCTGGCACCCGGCGCCGGGCAGCCGGTCTTCCTCCAGGTCGACAGCCGGTACCTGCCGCTGCTGCACCTCGCCCTCGCCGCACCGGAGTCGCCGCACAAGGTGTGACCCGACGGGTTTCGGCATCCGGCCCCGATGCGTCAGACTGGTGTCCCGTGAGTGACTCCCCGCTGAATGCCGCGCCGATAGCCCGTGCCCGAGTGGTCCTGCTGTCCGGGCCCTCCGGATCGGGGAAGTCCTCACTGGCGGAGCGGAGCGGCCTGCCGGTGCTCCAGCTCGACGACTTCTACAAGGACGGGGACGACCCCACCCTGCCGCTGCTCGACGACGGCGCGGTCGACTGGGACTCCCCGCTCGCCTGGCACCGTGACGAGGCCCTGGCGGCGATCCGCGGCCTCCACGAGAGCGGCCGCGCCGAAGTCCCGGTGTACTCGATCCCGGCCAACGGCCGCGTCTCCACCCAGGTGCTGGACCTCGCCGGGGCGCCCGCGTTCATCGCCGAGGGCATCTTCGCCGCCGAGATCGCCGGCGCCTGCGCCGCCGAGGGCCTGCTGGGCGACGCCCTGTGCCTGCGCAACGGCGCGCTCACCACCGCCTGGCGGCGGCTGCGCCGGGACGTCCGGGAGAGCCGCAAGTCGCTGCCCGTCCTGGTGCGCCGCGGCTGGCGGCTGATGCGGGCCGAGCGCTCGATCGTCGGCCGGCAGGTCGAACTGGGCGCCCACCCCTGCACCGGCCCGGAGGCGGACCGGCGGATCCGCGCGGCGGCCGGACGGCAGCTCTCCGCGGTCTGAGCTCCACCGGGGGCCGCCACGCACGCACGCCCTCCGCACGCGCCCGCACGCCCGCCCGCCCGGTCGCCCGCACTCACGCACGAAGAACGGCGGGCCCGGTGCGTCTCCCCCGCACCGGGCCCGCCGCTTTCCCGGACGGTCATCGGGCTCCCCCGGTTACGCCGCTCCCCCGAGCCGGCGCTGCCAGTTTCCCTGACCGTCCTCACCCGTCCCCCGACGGGAGTCCCTCGCCCCTCGCGGGGCCGTTCTCAGGCGACCAGCTCGCCGAACGCCCGGGCGGTGTCGCCCGACTTGTTCAGGTGCTCGTCGTCGCGCAGCCGGCGCAGCGCGCGCCAGATGCTGCTCTTGACCGTGCCGACGCTGATCCCGAGCACGTCGGCGATCTCCGGGTCGGTCTTGCCCTCGTAGTAGCGCAGCACCAGCATGGTGCGCTGGTTCTCCGGCAGCTTGGCCAGCGCCTGCCAGAGCACGGCGCGCAGCTCGGTGCCGCCCATCGCGTCGGTGTCGCCGACCGTCTCCGGCAGCTCCTCGGTCGGGTACTCGTTGACCTTGCGGCGCCGCCAGGCGGAGATGTGCAGGTTGGTCATGGTGCGGCGGAGGTAGCCCCCCACCGCGGCCTTGTCGGTGATCCGGCCCCAGGCCCGGTAGGTGCTGAAGAGCGCGCTCTGCAGCAGGTCCTCGGCCTCGAAGCGGTCACCGGTCAGGTGGTACGCCGTGGCGTACAGGGAGGCGCGGCGCTCGCGCACGTACGCGGTGAACTCCGTGGTGTAGTCCTCCGCGACGGCCGGGTGCTCCCCCTGCGCGTCTCCCTGTCCCGCCTCGGCGGTGCGGGTCGCCGCGGGGTTCAGCCGCAGCAGCGTCGCACCCGCGGCCCCGCGGCCGGCCGACTCCCCCGAGTCGACCTTCCGCAGCCCGCTCCCCCCGATCCCCCGGGTTCCCCCGTTCCCCCCCAGGGTGTCCTTGCCCTCGACGCGGACGGGGAGGATCCCCCGCAGCGTCAGGGTGTTGGCGGAGTCGGCCACGTTCCCCCGGTGGCCGATCCCGTACAGCTCCCCCTGCCTGCCGCCGCCGCTCACCCGGCGGGCGACAGTGTTTCCACCGGCGCTGTGCGCGCACCCCCGCACGGTCACGGCACCGGAGGTCTCGTCGGTCCTGACCTCGTACCGGGTCCGGTGGGTGGCCGATGACGAACGCGCGGTGCGGTCAGCCGGGTTGGTCCGGGTCTGCAGCCTGGCGTTCATCGTGCGCCCCCTTGGTCGGTACGAGCGGTTCCTGTTGCCGCCGTTCAGCCGGCCAGTTGGCCCGCTGTCCTGCGGCGACATGGAAAATCTTGCCCGCCGGTTGTGATGACGCTGTCCGTCGACTGTCACAGGGCTGTCACAGGGGCGGGGCTTTCGTCCCGCATCGCCTCCCGCCGTGACGGACGCCGGTGGCTCGGGTTCCGGTTCCCACCCGGTCGGTGACCGGTGCCGGGGGGTGATTCGGCGCTCCGGGTGAGCCAGAATGAGGCCGTGCCTTTCCTCCTACTGATCGAGGACGACGACGCCATCCGTACCGGCCTCGAACTCGCTCTCACCCGCCAGGGCCACAAAGTGGCCACCGCCGCCTCCGGCGAGGACGGTCTGAGGCTCTTCAAGGAGCAGCGGCCGGACCTCATCGTGCTGGACGTCATGCTGCCCGGAATCGACGGCTTCGAGGTCTGCCGCCGGATCCGCCGCACCGACCAGTTGCCGATCATCCTGCTCACCGCCCGGTCCGACGACATCGATGTCGTGGTCGGCCTGGAGTCCGGCGCGGACGACTACGTCGTCAAGCCGGTGCAGCCGCGCGTCCTGGACGCCCGGATCCGGGCCGTGCTGCGACGCGGTGAGCGGGAGAGCTCGGACTCCTCCGCGTACGGGACCGTGGTGATCGACCGCGCGGCGATGACCGTCACCAAGGACGGCGAGGACCTCCAGCTCACGCCGACCGAGCTGCGGCTGCTGCTGGAGCTCAGCCGCCGACCCGGGCAGGCCCTCTCCCGCCAGCAACTGCTGCGCCTGGTCTGGGAACACGACTACCTCGGCGACTCCCGACTGGTGGACGCGTGCGTCCAGCGGCTGCGGGCGAAGGTCGAGGACGTGCCCTCGGCGCCCACCCTGATCCGCACGGTGCGCGGGGTCGGCTACCGTCTGGACCCGCCGGCGTGACCGCGCCCGGCAGCGCCCCGCTGCTGATATCCCGCCTCTCCTGATCTTCCGCAACGACAGGCTCCCGTGACTGACCTTCAGACGACGACCAGCCGCTTCTCCTCGGGCCCGTGGCGACGGCTGCGTTCCCTGCGGGTGCGGCTGATCGCGGTGTTCGCCGCGGTCGCGCTGCTCGCCGCCGTCTCGGCCTCCGGCATCGCGTACTGGCTCAACCGGGACGCGGTGCTCAAGCGCGCCCAGAACACCGCGCTCAACGACTTCCGGGTCTCGCTCACCCGCAACGTCTCCGAGCTGCCGCTGAACGCCACCTGCGCCGAGCTGAACCAGCTCGCCGCCAGCGTCGCCAGCTCCGGGCTCAGCTACGAGGTGGTGGTCTCCGACCCCGCCCGCCCGGACTGCCTCGCCTCCTCGGCCCCGCTGACCTACACGCTCGCCGACGTCCCGGCCAAGCTGCGGGACACCGTCGCGAAGCCGCGCGAGCTCACCGAGAACAACCCGTACGCGTTCCACCTGTACTGGCAGCGGCAGAACCTGGAGGGGCGGCCGTTCGTGATCGGCGGCACCAAGGTGGTGCCGACCGGGCCGACGGCCTACATGTTCAAGTCGCTGGAGAACGAGCGGGCCGACCTGAGCACGCTCGGCTGGTCGCTGGCGATCGCCACGCTGCTGGCGCTGATCGGCTCGGCGCTGCTCGCCCAGGCCGCGTCGGCGACGGTGCTGCGCCCGGTCAAGCGGCTCGGCGAGGCCGCCCGGCGGCTCGGCGAGGGCCATCTGGACACCCGGCTCGAAGTCGAGGGCTCGGACGAACTCGCCGATCTGGCGAGGACGTTCAACCGCACCGCGGAGTCGCTGCACGAGCAGGTCGAGGAGCTGAGCGCGCGGGAGGCGCAGAGCCGGCGGTTCGTCGCCGACATGTCCCACGAACTGCGGACGCCGCTGACCGCGATGACCGCCGTGACGGACATCCTGGAGGACGAGGCCGAGTCGCTGGACCCGATGATCGAGCCGGCCGTGCGGCTGGTGGTCAACGAGACGCGCCGGCTCTCCGACCTGGTGGAGAACCTGATGGAGGTGACCCGCTTCGACGCCGGTACGGCCAAGCTGGTCGCCGACGAGGTGGACATCGCCGACCTGATCATGTCCTGCATCGACGGCCGGGCCTGGTACGACGCGGTGGAGCTGGACGCGCCGCGCGGTGTCCGGGCCGTGGTCGACCCGCGCCGGCTGGACGTCGTCTTCGCCAACCTGATCGGCAACGCGCTCAAGCACGGCGGCTCGCCGGTGCGGGTGACGGTCCGGGAGGAGGGCCCCGCGCAGGCTCCGGCGGACGGCCCGGCCGACGGCCCGACGGACGGCCGGGAGGATGACGGCCCGGTGGTCGGCCCGGCGGTCGGAACGGTGATCGTCGAGGTCTCGGACAGCGGCCCCGGCATCCCCGAGGACGTGCTGCCGCACGTCTTCGACCGGTTCTACAAGGCGGACAAGGGGCGGGCGCGTTCGGAGGGCAGCGGTCTGGGCCTGTCGATCGCGATGGCCAACGCGCAGATCCACGGGGGGACGATCACGGCCGCGAACGGGGAGGTGGGGGCGGTGTTCACGCTGACGCTGCCGCGGACCCAGCCTCCGCCGTCGGCCGACGACTCCGAGGAGAGTGCGCTGTGACCTCCCGCCCGTCCGTTCCCGCGGGTCCGGCCGACCGGGCCCGCGCCGTCCGCGGTTCCGGCCCGGGCCGCGGTTCCCGCCCGGACCGTGGCTCCCGCCCAGGCCGTGGTTCCCGCCCGGGCCGGGTGTTCGGCGCCGCCGCCCTGGTGGCGCTGGCCGCCCTCGCCGCCGGGTGCGGCATCCGCCCGACCGCCGTGCCGGTGGACGCCGGCGCGCCCGCCAGCCGGACGGCCTGCCCGACCGCGCCGCAGATACCGACGGCGCCGGCCGCACCGTCACCGGTCGGCCCGACTCCGCCCGCCGCGCACTCCTCGGCGAAGTTCTTCGGGAGCCCGTCCCCGTCGGTCACCCGGGTGACCCCGGGGCCGTCCACCCCGCCGGCGGACAACGTGTTCACCGCGGTGGCGACGCCGACGCCGACGGCGTCGGCCACCTGCCGCTGATCAACCCTGTGGGATCCGGGCCGCATCTCGACCGGATCGGATCCCAACGGGACCGCTTCGGGTCGTTTCGGTCCGCTCCGGGCGTGCGGCGGAATGTTCACGCCGGGCGTGGAACCGCCGCGCCACCGGCTCACGTCCTTCCCCGCGTGCAGCGAGATGGCACCAGGGCACGCGACGAGCGTTCCGGCGTGCGGACCGAGACCGGGCCGGCGACGGCCGTCCACCGTCCCCTACGGCTGGTCGGCCTCGTCGGCCTCACCCTCCACCTGGCCCTGGCGGGCTGGCTGGTGCTGAGACCGTTGCCGGTGGCCTGGGTCTACGACGCCAACCTGACGCCGCTGGCCTCGCTCCGCTCCTCCACCGCCTGGCAGGTCCTCGGCGAACTGCTGCTGCTGGCCCCGCTCGGCGTCCTGCTCCCGCTCGCGGGCGGCCGCCTGCGGGCCCCCTGGCTCCCGTCCTTCCTCCGCACCACCGGCGCCTCCGCCCTGCTGGCCACCGCCCTGGAGTTCCTCTCCTCCTGGGCCCCGGGCCACATCCTGAACGTGGACCACATACTGTTCGCCGTCGTCGGCGTGGCGATCGTCCACCTGGGCCTGGTGCCCGGCTGCCGGTCCCTGCTGCTCCGGCCCCGCCGCGCGGGCACCGACCGCCCGGCGCCCGTCCGGGCCCCCGCGCCGGCCCACACGCCGACTCGCACGCCGGTCCACGCTCCGACCCACGCTCCCGTCTACGCGGAGCCCGTCTCCTCCCACGGCCGCTGAGGCGGCTCGCTGCTCGCCGGGCAGGAGAAGCAGCCGGGAGCCGCCACCGCGCACGGGCCCGGGTCGAGCAGCCGCCCGTCGTCGGGGGCGACCCGCCCGCACGCCCGGCAGCGCACCGTGACCCGCCCGCCCGCCGCCCGCAGGCGGGACACCGCGACGCCGAGGTCCCGCAGGTTTCCGCCCCGCACGGGGGCGGGCAGGTCGTCCAGCAGCAGCCTGCCGTGCCAGAGGCTCAGCCCGGTCACGGCGCGGAGGGCGCGGAGCAGCTCGATCCGCCGCTCCCCCGCGCCGGTCAGCTCGGCGACGAACTCCGGTTCCTCCATCCGCCCGGCCCTCCCCGGCCCACCCGCTCCGACCGGCCTGCCCGCTCCGGCTCGCTCCGCCCGGCCGGACGTGCCCAGCGGGCGGTCAGCGGCCGGGGCGCTGCGTGCGCTGCGTGCGCTGCCGGCGGCGCAGCACCACCAGGGCACCCAGCCCCATCGCGATCGCCATGCCGCCGGTGATCGCCATCGGCGCGGAGGAGGAACCGCCGCCCGTCGACGCCAGCCCGGCGGCCTGGTCCGGCACGGGGACGGGCACCGGCACCGGAGCGGCCGTGGTCGACGGACCGTTCGGCGCCGAGGCGGTGACCTGCGCGACGACCACCGCGGCCGCCGACGGCGCGGTCGGCACCGGAGCGGGGCTCGCCGGAGCGCTCGCCGTCCCGGTGGCGGTCGCGGTGGCGGAGGGCGTCGCAGACGCCGTGGCGGACGGCGTACCGGCGCCGCCCGGCGCCGCGATGCCGAACGGGACCGCCCGGCTGGACGTCGTGACGCCGAGCCCGCTGACCTCCGGCATGCTGTGCCCGGTGAGCAGCACGGACGCGGCACCGACCGGGGCGTCCTTGGCGAAGGCCAGCCGGACGTTGATCGTGCGGGACTCGCCGTCGTGCAGCTTCACGAGATCGGCGTCCTTGCTGCCCGACGGGAGCCCCAGGATCAGCCTGCTCGTCGCCGGCTCCGGGAGGGGCCTGGCGGCCAGCCACTCGCCCTCCGGGGTCTGGAACTCGAACCGGACCGCGTCGGCGGGCAGCGTGCTCCCGGCCTGGAGGGTGACCTCGGGGAGGACGCGGATGTCCTTGCCGCTGTGGTTGGCGAGGACCAGCTTGAAGGCCTTCGCCTCGCCGCCCGTGGTGAAGGAGGCGGGGACGCCCTCGACGTTCGGCTCGGCCGGGCCGGGAGCGGTCACCGGCGGGGTGCTGGGGCCGCCCACCGGGGCGATGGTGAAACGTCCGAACTCGCTGGCGGGGGTGGAGATCCGCTGCTCCGGGGGCAGCGTCGGGTCCGACACCACGGCCCGGAACCCGGCCGTGGCCGTGCCGCCGACGGCGCCGGCGGTGACGGCGAGACGCAGCCGGTAGGTGACCGAAGCGCCGGCCGGCACGCTGATCCTGGTGGCGAAGGTGTCCAGCTCCCACACCGCGCCGACCGTCTGGCCGGGGCTGAGCAGGGCGTTCTTCCACTGCGTGCCGCCGGGCGACTGGAACTCCAGCTTGAGCTGGGTCTCCTTGATGCCGGAGTTGACGTCGGCCAGGGTGAAGCCGGTCGTGGCATCGACCGCGTGGTCGGCGGAGTTCTTCAGGGTCGCGGTGAACTCGACCGGCGCCGCACCGGCGGTGAAGGTGCCGGGCAGGCCGCTCAGCGTGATCGACACGGGCCCGTTCTGGGCCTGGGCGCCCAGGGTGCCCAGGGTGTGCCGGGTGATCGAGGGGGCGGCGAGCGCCGCCGGGGCGGCGGCGACGGCGGTGCCGGAGACCAGGGTGGCTGTGGCCGCCAGAGCGAGGAGACTGCGGTGCTGAGTGCGCAAGGGGACCTCACGGAGGAGAGCGGGCCGAGCCCGGCAGACGATGGGTCGCCTGGACTGAGAGGGAACCTCGTCGCAGGCCATGTCCGTCCCGCTGCTTCGCCCCCAAACCTCCAGCAACGGCCGCATCATATCCGAACGTGTGGACCATTCGTGAAGGAGTATCGGTCGCCGGGACGAACGCCGGGTGACGGCTGTCACGCCGCTCGCCGCACCCGGCCGCCGACCTCGATCAGGCCGCCGGGCCGGACGCCGGTGACAAGCTGGGAGCCGACGCCTTGAGTGATGATCAGGTCGCGCCCGAGCTCGGCCGTGAGCAGGATCGCGGCAGCGCCGGTGGCCTCGTCCTCGTCGATCCCGTCACCCCGGCCGGGGAAGGCGCGCGCCCGTACCGTACCCGCCCGCTCGTCCTGCCAGGCCCAGGCGTAGATCCACTCACCCGGCGGCGGGACGTCCAGCGCGTCCACCTCGGCGGCGGACCCGTACCGCCTCAGCGTGCGGCCCGGCGCCCAGGCGGCGCGGCCCTCGATCCGGGTGAACTCGCCGTCGCGGCGCACCCCGACGGCGCCGGCGGCGGTCACCAGCCGGTCCACGCCCAGCAGCCAGGCCGCACCGACGCAGGGGTGCCCGGCGAAGGGCAGGCGAAGGCTCGGCGTGTAGATGTCGATCACACCGCGCTCGGCGTCGTCGACGAAGACGGTCTCGCTGAAACCGAGCTGCCGGGCGACGGCCAGCCGGTCGGCCGCACCGGGAACGGCGGCGCCGTCGCGGACCACGCCGAGCGGGTTCCCGTGGCCGCCGTCGGAACCGCAAAAGACCCGAAGGACCTCATAGTCAGTCATTCACCCACCCAACCAAGGGTGGGGGCGCCGCCGGTATACGAGTTCGTGACGAAAACGTGGCGGCGATTGTCCGCGGGGTCCAGTACTGTGCCCACTCGTCCCCAAGGATTTCCTTCTCTCACCTCCCCCAGGAATTGACTCCGTGAATCTCGACTTCACCGTTGACCCGCTTTTCTCCTGGTACGTCGTGCTGCTGGCCGTCAGCGGCATCGCCATGGTCGTGCTCGGCGCCGTCAACATCGGCGGCGGCCTGAGCGGCGGCTGGCGGGTCATCAACGTGATCGCCGGCATCGCGTTCGCCGGCTACGCGTACTACCTCGCGTTCGTCTTCGAGGGCGGTGAGTACCGGATGTTCTTCCAGGCGTTCATCCTCCCCGTGCTGCTGATCGCCAACGCCGTGAAGGCCCTGGTCGCCCGCAGCAACGCCCCGGCGGCCCCGCAGCCGGCGGCCTACCCGGCCCCGTACGACCCGAACGCCCAGTACAACCCGAACGCGGCGCAGAACCCCTACGCCCAGCCCGCCCCGGCCCCGCAGGCGGCCCCGGTCGCCCAGCCGCCGGCCCCGCAGGCTCCCCCGGCCGGCTGACCGGCCCACACCCCCACACCGTCCGCCGGGCACCCGCCCGGCGGACGGCGGCGAGCGAGAGCAGCATTCACGGGCGGGGAATCTGCTGGCGCAGATTCCCTGCCCGTCACGCCAGCGCCTCCATCGCCGCACCGATCAGGGCCCGGGCCTGCTCACCGTGGAGCGCCTGATCGGCCAACTCGCCGAAGGCCTGGGCGTAGAGGGCGATCTCGCTGGGCTGGGTGATGGTGAGGTAGCCGGAGACCAGTTCCACGTTGACCTGGACGGTGTCGTAGATCCAGAAGCCCTCGACCGGCATCCGGGAACGGCCCGGCCCCATGGGGACGATGCCGAGACTGACATGGGGCAGCGCGCCCACGGTCAGCAGGTGCGCCAGTTGCTCGCGCTGAACATCCCGGCTGCCGGGGCCCGACCGTAGGACGGACTCCTCCAGGAGAACGGCGAAGCGCCGGTCACCTTCGCGGAGGATCCGCTGCCGCTCCATCCGGACTTCCACGGCGGCGTCCACATCGTCCACCACGACCCGGCGCCGCTGCACGGCCCGCAGCACCGCTTCGGTGTAAGCCCGGGTCTGGAGCAATCCGGTCACCAGCCACGACGAATACGCCCGGAAGCGGCGCGTGCGTTCGTAGCGCGGCAGGACAGACTCCTGTACACGCTTCAAACCGTCACGCTCGATGCGGCGCCATTCGACGAACATGCCCTCGACAGCGCGCAACGAGGCAATGAGATCCGAGGCCTGGTCATCGGCCCCGGAAACCCGACACCACGCCAGAAGATCTGCCGGTGAAGGCACCGTCCGTGCATTCTCGATTCGGGACGTCTTGGACGGATGCCAGCCACAGAGCTGCGCGAGTTCCCGCCCGGTGATCCCCGCCTCCCGCCGGATCTCGCCGAGCCGATCGGCGAGATCCCGGCGCGCCCGCTGAACGCTCGACGATGCTGACAGAGTCATGGATCAGGTCGGCCGGTACTCCGAGTGGGGGACGGCGCGCAGCCAGACGGATTCGAATGCCCTGGCGTACAGCTCTACCAGAGCCGGATCCGTGCAGACCTCCATGCCCGAGCCGGCCCACTGCCCATCACCACTGAAGTGATGGAGGATCAGCGTCTCGCTGTCCATTACCCAGCAGTCCAGAGCGGGCAACAACAGATCACGCGCTGTCGATCGGGGCAGCCAGCGCACCTGCTCACCTGCTGCGACATTCGTGAACGTGCCGTCGTACTCGTACTGGATGTAGTCACTGACAGGCTCCGACACGACGCGGGCCCGCCGCATCGAAACGCCTCGTCCGGTCGTCTCGGCCACGACATCGAGCCATGGCCGCCACCAGGATTCACGATCCTCCGGATCTTCCCGGTGCCCTCCCTGCCAGGAGATGAACGCCGGGTCGTCACGCATGTAGCTGTCACGCATCTCAAGGTGCACGGCCGACCGCCGGGCCTTGGCGAGCGCCTCACGAACCGCAGTGGCCACCGTTGACCTCGCCATCGACTCGGGGGATGAACTGAAGCATGTTGGCGGGGAGCCTGATCACCGTCTCGTGATCGGGAACGTCCGTTGAGTGCCCAGGGATCGACCCGATCTCCTGGCAGCGCCTGATGGTCTCCTCGTCTGCTTTCCACGATTGAATGACCAGGTCACCGCTGGTCTCATCGAGCCAGATGGTCGGAGATCCGTCGTCCGGGGTGTTGGGGTAGATCCCGAGGAACTTGAGCGGCATTCCTGTCCCCTCTGTGTCGAGTGAGTCGCTTCTGCCGCAAGGGTTCACCGCCCGTCGATCCTGGGTCAAGGCCACGACCCGGCGCACCGGAGTGAGGCCCGGCGCGGGGGCGCATCAGTGCAATTCGCCGCAACTCTGTTGGAGACAAAGGAGATCGCTACCTACGGTGGCGATGGCTCGACGTATCGAGCCATCGCCACCATGCGAGAGGGGTCTTCATGACCGCCCCCGGAGATCGCCCGAAGCCCCCAGAGCGTCCGCCCGGTCCGATGCCGCCGGACGGCCGGGGTCGCGCGGTCTGATTCACCTCAACCACCCTCAGCAGCAGAGGAGAAGGACCATGGCATGGGGAACCGGCAAGGGCGGCAGCTCCGGCGGAGGCAGCGGCCCCAACGACGGCGGGCAGGGCAGGCACGCCGGCAAGAAGGACCCGGGCAAGGCTGCGCCGAATCCTGACACCGACAAGGCGAAGCCGGAGCCGAAGCACAAGTGACCCAGAACCAGCAGGAAGAGGAGCAGGCCGCCATTCGCGGCCTGCTCCTCTCCGTACGTGACGAGCTCGGTCACGAGGTCGCCGCCGAATGGCGGGCGGCGGCACTCGCCCTTCCGCGACACCGCTTCCTTCCCGATCTGATCTGGCTCCGGGACGGTCGGGGCCGCTATCGAGCTTGTGATCGCCGGACAGATCCCGCAGCTTGGTTCACCGCGGCCTACACCGACGAGGCAGTGGTGACACAGATCAATGACGGCGCGTCTCCGGCGGAGGGCGACCGTCCGTGGCCGTCGTCCTCCGCCTCTGCGCCGTCTGTGGTCTTCCGCATGCTCGAAGCGCTCGATCTCTCGGCCGGCATGAGAGTCCTGGAGATCGGCACCGGCACCGGCCTCACCTCGGCCTACCTCGCACACCGACTGGGCGATGCCAATGTGGTCACCATCGAGGTGGATTCGGCACTCACGGAGAAGGCCCGGGCAGTGCTGGCGGCGAACTCGGCGAAGCCGACGGTGATCTGCGGAGACGGGCAGGAAGGTTGGCGGCGAGAGGCACCGTACGACCGCGTGGCTGCCACCTGCTCCGTCACTCGTGTACCGGACGCATGGGTCCAGCAGACCAGGCCCGGCGGGGTGATCCTCACACCGTGGGACAACCCCTGGATCTGCTGGGGCCTGTTGAGGCTCACGGTCAGAGGGGGCGGCACGGCAGAGGGCCGGTTCAGTCCGTACAGCGCCTTCATGACGTTGCGCGACCAGCGGCAGCAGCACCGGATCTACCGTGACGTGGTGCGGGACGAACACGAGCCGAAGGAGTCCTCGACCGGGCTCGACCCCCGGCTCGTGGCTGGGGGTGACTGGGAATCGGACTTCGCCGTCGGCCACCGGCTCGGTGACGTCTGGTACGTCTGGCACGACGATCCCGAGGTGGAGGGAGTGCGGCGGCGACTGTGGCTCGCCACGACGGACTGCACGTCGTGGGCCGCCGTCGACTGGGACGGCAATGAGAACGCCGAGCGGTACACGGTATGGCAGTACGGTTCGCGGCGCCTCTGGGAGGAGGCCGAGGCGGCATACCGATGGTGGGGTGACCACGGACGGCCAGGACCGGAGCGATTCGGGCTCACGGTAAGTGGAGAAGGCCACCGGGTCTGGCTGGACGCCCCAGCGAACAGTTGGCTACTGCGCGGTTGAGCGATTTTGTGGGGGCGGGTGGCCTGGTGGCCGCCCGCCCCTCCGTGCTCGCTACTCAGATGAAGTGGTCGAACTCGCCGGCCTTGACCCCGAGGATGAACGCCCGGAGCTTGGCCACATCGGTCGTGACGACGACATCGGGGTCGTCCGACTCGCGCAGGTGACGCAGGTCGCCGGTGCCGGGGGCCAGTTCGAGGCAGTTGTCGGCGCCCTCCGCGCCGCTGAACGATGACTTCTGCCAGGAGAGGTCGAACATCGCGTGCCTTTCAGGTCTGCAGCAGGTAGAGAAGGTGTTGGATAAGCCCCCACGAGTCACGCGAAGGAAGCTCTCGCAAGGATGTGCTGGTGTCAACAGCAGGAAGAGCGATATCACGTAGCTGCGTGAACTTTTGACGGTAGGCCACGACATCGACCGGGTCGCCAAGGTGTTCAGCTCGTTTGGGGCCAGCCAGAACGATCGTTGATAGGTCGGTGCAGCCGGGGTCGCAGAAGAGGAACGAGGCCGACAACGGGCCATGCTTCGGAGCCGTGAACGGCAGCACCTGAATTTCGACGTTGGGCAGCTTCGCCGATTCGAGCAGGTGAAGCAGCTGAGCCCTCATGACGGAGTCGCCAGCGAATCGCATGCGCAGCGCCGCCTCGTGGATGACAAACCGAAACTGCCGCTGCTTACCGTCAACGAGAACCCGCTGGCGATCCATGCGGAATCGCACCGAGGCCGGAACCTCCCACTTGCCATCGCGGTAGGCATCCTCGTAGATGGCTTCCGTGTACGCGGGTAGTTGAAGTACCCCGGGAATGTAAAGCGTGTCGTAGCTGTCCAGGCGAACGGACCTCTCCTCAACCTCCGCCAGGTCCAGAGCAAGCGGAGGCACCTTGCCCTCGTACTCGCTCCACCAGCCCTTGCCCGTGCTCCGGCCCATCTCCGCAAGCGTGGACCTGTACGCGACATCGGTGCAGCCGTAGGCGTCGAGCCAGACTTCGAGTCGCTCCGCGTTCAGGGTGATCCGACCGGCCTCGGTGTGGCTCACCGCCGGGCCGCCCATCCCCACCAGTGCTCCGGCCTCCGCTGCCGACAACCCTGCTGCCATGCGCAGCCGTTGCAGCTCTTCGCCGAATCGGCGCTGCCGCTGGCTGATCGGCCCCTTGTATCCCACGGCTGTCCTTCCCTGTCTGCGCAGTCTCGCGCACAACTCACCTACGACGCCACCAAGGAGTGACGCAACCCTGAGACCCGACGAATGGCTTGCAAGTCTGCCATCGATCCCCCTACTCTCAGTGTTGCACCGATCACACGGCGGAGCGTCAGTAATGCCCTGTCCGGGCGCCGCAGAGCAGCCGTCACAGCCTGGCTCACGGTCTCGCCTCCGTCGCGAACTCCCTCTCCTCTCCCGGAGGTTCTTCGTGCGTGCCCTCAACCCTCCCGACTGGTCCGCCGCCCGGCACGAACTGCGTGCGGCCCTCGCCTCCTCCGGGTGGCCGCCGGACCCCATCGCCGACGCCGAACTCGCCCTCCACGAGCTCTTCGTCAACGCCTGGCGCCACGCGGGCAGTCAGGCGCCCCTCGTGGTCGTCGTCCTCGCGAACCGCACCCTCCGGGTCTCGGTCGCCGACGACAGCCCCACCCTCCCCGAGCAGCGCACCTCCGCCGATCCCTACGAACTCTCGGGCCGCGGCATCCACTTGGTCCGCTCCCTCACCCACCGCTTCGGCGCCGACGCCCGCAAGGACGGCAAGGTCGTCTGGTTCGAGCTGGACGCCGCCGCATGACCCGCCACGCCCCGGTCGCACCGGACGACCCCCGGATGCGCGACTACACCGAACCCCGGGTCACCGCACTGCTCGCCGAACTCCACGAGCGCGGGCGCCCGTTCGGCATCGCCTGGGGCTCGGCCGCCACCAACGGCAGCGTCGACGGCCGCGTCCTCATCGGCTTCGGCAACGCCCCCGTCGCCACCCTCCTCAACCTCCTCGGCCTCCTGCGCGCCGCCGCGAGCGCCGCCGAACGGGGTGACCCGTGGGCGTCCTGATCCCGCTCCTCACCCAGGCGATCCGCACCGAGCGCACCACCGTCGCCTACCTCGCCGTGGAGACCGTTCCCGACGCCGCGCTCCAACTCCGCGTCGCCGTCGACCTCGACGTCAACGCCGGCCCCGGCGAGCACCTCGCCCTCCCGCTCACCCGCGACCAGGCCGACGAACTGCTCCACGCACTCGCCGCCCGTCTCGGCCGCCGCGTCATCGGCGTCCGGCGGTGAGGGCCGGCGGCACCGCCGACTTCCTCGTCGCCACCGCCTTCGTGCTCCTCCTCGCCCTCGCGCTCCTCACCGTCGCGCTCGGCGTGATCACCGCGCTGAGCGTGAACCGGCGCACCGGGGACGACTCCGAACGCGAGCGGCTGCCCCGCTGACCCACCCCGCCCGGCGGCTGCCGCCCCAGCCGCCGCGACCCCCCACACGCCGGAAGTCGGCCCGTCCGACATCCCACTCCATTGCAGAGTTGCCACCTCATCCGGACAAGCGGAAGGCAGGGCCCCACCAGGGAGGCCCTGCCCGACAACCGCACCCCACGCCGGCTCAGCGCACGCGGCGCACCCACAGCGCACAGAAGACCAGCAGCGCCGCCGTGGCCAGCAGGCTCAGCCCGGTCTGTGTCCAGTGCATCATCCACTCGTCGGCCGGCGGGTGGTAGAGCGTGTAGGCCCGGTCGATGACGTCGTAGTGGGCCTTGCAGGCATCGGTGGGGCAGACGGCCGTCCCGTCCGGCAGGGTGCCGATCCAGTCGCTGTCGGTCGGGATCCGCAGGCCGTCACGCGTCAGGAGACCGTTCTCCACGATGTGCGATTCGAGCGGCGAGGACGTCGACACCCGACCGCTCTGGACCACGGACATCCGGTCGACCGCATCGGGCGAGGCCATCCGGATGCTCGCCAACGCCTCCCGCGCCGGCGTCAGCAGGTACCGCCCGGAGTCCACCGCGAACCGTACGGCGACGGTCAGCACCGCCGTGACCACGATCGAGGCCACCACCCGCCGCACCACCAGTCCGACGGCGGCCCCGAGCGCGACGGAGAGCAGGCAGGACGCGACCAGCGACGGCCCGGAGGCACTGCGGCTCATCCAGCTGAACCAGTGGTACAGGCCGGGGAGGGAGAACCGCCCCTCGACCTGGTGGACGAACCGGGTCGAGACGACCGCGAGCAGGCTCGACCCCACCAGGGTCAGGAGCAGCGGCACGCCCAGCCGGGCCGCCAGCCAGCGCTGCCGCGACACGGACTGCGTCCAGGCCAGCGCGTACGTCCCGGTCTCGAACTCCCGCGCCAGCAGGGGCGCCGCGTAGAAGAGACCGAAGGCGATCGGCAGGATCACCAGCAGCCAGCCGGTAATCATCACGGCGATGCCCCAGTGCGCGTCCAGTGCGATCGCCTGGCTGCCCTCGCACTCCGCCGGGAAGTAGACGACGTTGCAGCCCTGGAGATGCCATTCGGCTATCTGGTCGGCGATCCGGCTGTGCAGGTAGACCATCCAGCCGCAGAGCAGCACCAGGACGGAGCCGGCGATCAGGAGCGGCGTGCGGTCCTGGCGCAGGCCCAGCCAGGTGGTGCCGCTCAGCAGGCGACGCCCGGACGGGCGGCTCCGCGGCATGGTGGCGAGGTCGGCGGTGCTCATCGGGCCGCCACCTCCTCGCGCCCGGCGGTGTGCGCGCCGGCCTCGACCGGGGGCCGGCCCTGCGGGGCGGCGGTACGCAGATAGGCGATCAGAATCTCCTCCAGGTTCGGCCGGCTGACGTCCCAGCGCGGGTCGATCTCTCCGTGGGGCCTGAGCAGCGCGGTCGCCTGGCGGCCGGTGCGGCGCAGCTCGACGATCTCGTGGCGCGCCAGCTCGGCCGGGGTGCCGTCGGCGCCCTCGGTGGCGCCGACCACCAGGCGGTGGTCGTCCAGCAGGTCGTCGACGTCACCGCTGAGCCGGATCCGCCCGTCGCGCAGCACGGTGACGTGGTCGCAGACGCCGTCCAGCTCGGCGAGGACGTGCGAGGAGATGAGGATGGTCGTCCCGTGCTCCGCGGCCTCGGCCATCAGGATGCCGGTGAGCTCCTGGCGGGCCACCGGGTCGACGTCGGCGAGCGGCTCGTCGAGCATCAGCAGGTCGGGGCGCTTGCCGAGGACGAGCGCGAGGGCGACCCGGGTGCGCTGGCCGGCGGTGAGCGTGCCCACCCTGGCGTTCTGCGGGAGGTCGCCCAGCCGGACGATCCGCTCCGCGATCTCCTGGTCCCAGCCCGGGTTGAGCTCCCGGCCGGCGCGCAGGGTCTCCGCGACGGTGAACCGCGGGTAGAGCGGCTTGTCCTGCCGCAGGTAGGCGGTGCGCCGCAGGGCGGCGGCCCCGCCCGGGCCGGTCCCGAACACCGCGACCGTTCCCTCGGTCGGCGTGAGGAGTCCGGCGGCGAGCGCCATCAGGGTGCTCTTGCCGGCGCCGTTCGGGCCGACGAGCGCGCAGACGCGGCCGGCCGGGAGCCGGAGTTCGCAGTCGCGCAGGGCCCAGCGCGATCGGTACTTCAGGCCGAGGCCGGTCGCCTCCAGGGCGGGGACGTCCTCGGTGGGTCGGTGCTCTGTTGCGGGGTGGTTCACCCGGACTCCTCGGGGGCCTCGGTGCTGGTGGGGTAGGCGCGGTCGAGAGCGGTGTCGACGAGCGCGGCGACGTCCTCGCGTTCCAGGCCCGCGTCCCGCGCCCGGGCGATCCACCCGGCGAGGTCGGCGCGCAGGGCCGAGTCCTCGACGGCCGGCGGTTTCGCGAGGGACTTCCGGACGAAGGTCCCGACTCCCCTCCGGCTCTCGACCAGGCCCTCGCGTTCGAGCTCGCGGTAGGCCTTGAGCACGGTGTTCGGATTGATCGCCGTCGCCTCCACCACCTCGCGGGCGGTGGGGAGTTGGTCACCGGGCTGGAGCACTCCGAGCCGCAGTGCCCGCTTCGTCTGCTCGATGATCTGCAGATACGGCGAGAGGCCGCCGCGACGGTCGATGAGGTACTCGACGATGACATCCACCTTTCCACTAGTTAACTAGTGGAATAGTGCACCTGAGGTGATCGGCCGTCAACTCCGGACTCAGCCGTCGCCTCCACGGGGGCCGCCCCCGGCCGCCCGCACCGGAAGTCGGCCCGTCCGACTTCCCACTCCTGCGCAGGCGAACCTCCGGGGCACCCCCGAGACAAACCCCGAGGTCGGGTCCTCCTCACCGGGGACAAAGGCCAGGGTCGGGATCGCCGCCGAGGCTGAGGATCCGGGGGCGGAGGCGGCGGAGTATGGACGTACGCCCTCCGGAGAGCCCGGACCGGGCGCCAGGAACACGGAGACCGCCATGAGCCGCCTCGCCCGCCCCCGCCACAACCGCGTCATCGCCGGCGTCTGCGCCGGGATCGCCGAGCGCTTCGGCCTGACCCCGTGGACCGTCCGGATCATCTTCCTCGCGTCCTGCCTGCTCCCCGGCCCGCAGTTCCTGATCTACCTGGCGCTCTGGCTGCTCCTCCCCCAGGAGCCGTGAGCCCCGGCGCCCCCGCACCCCCGCGCCCCTGGCGCCCAGCACCCACGCACCCCCACGCACCCACGCACCCACGCACCCACGCACCTGAGTCCGAACGCCGAAACGGGCCGCCCGCGCCCCGGGATCACCGGGGTGCGGGCGGCCCGTCGGCCGTGGCGGGAGCGTCAGCCGCCGAGGCCGGGCAGCGGGAGGGCCTGGGTCAGGCCACCGACCGGGGTGCTGCCGAGGCCCGGGATGCTCGGCACGCCGGCGCGGGGGGTGGCGTCCGCGGCCGGGGCCATCGCCTGGCCGGCGCTCGGGGTCAGGGTGCCGAGGGTGCCGGCGACCTTGTCACCGCCGGGCAGCTTGCTCGCGGTGTCGGTGACCGCGCCGGTCACGGCGGGGTTGGTCACGGCGCCGGTGGGAAGCCCGAGGCCACCCGGGGCGACCGGGTCGGCGGACGCGCTGCCGGCGCCGACCGCCGCGATGGCGAGCCCGAGCACGGCGGTGCCGGCGGCCTTGAGAGTGGCCTGCTTCATGTTCGTCCCCTTGGATCCTCGTCGGTGGCCGACATTCACGGCGGGGTGGCGGGTTCCGCCACCTCCGCCGGTCGGCGTTGACTGCCACACCGTAGTGATCGGATCGCACGGGGACCAAAGGCCGTTAACCCACACGAGTGGGTAGTCAGATGAACGCCAACACCCAGGGGTGACCAGGGCGTTCACCCGACCGACCACACCGCCTCAGGAGGTCGCGCTGAACAGCCACTCCGCCTTGAGCTCGGCGTAGCCCGGCTTGATCACGTCGTTGATCATCGCCAGCCGCTCGTCGAACGGCAGGAACGCCGACTTCATCGCGTTCACGGTGAACCACTCCATGTCGCCCAGCGTGTAGCCGAACGCCTCCACCAGGTGCCCGAACTCGCGGCTCATGCTGGTGCCGCTCATCAGCCGGTTGTCGGTGTTGACCGTGACCCGGAACTTCAGCCGGCTCAGCAGCCCGATCGGGTGCTCGGCGTACGACGTGGCGGCCGCCGTCTGCAGGTTGGAGGTCGGGCACATCTCCAGCGGGACGCGCTTGTCGCGCACGTACGCGGCCAGCCGGCCCAGCTCGACGCTGCCGTCCTCGTTCACCGTGATGTCGTCGACGATCCGCACGCCGTGGCCGAGCCGGTCGGCGCCGCAGCACTGCAGGGCCTCCCAGATCGACGGCAGGCCGAAGGCCTCGCCCGCGTGGATGGTGAAGTGGTTGTTCTCGCCCTTGAGGTAGTCGAAGGCGGCCTGGTGGCGGGTGGGGGGGTACCCCGCCTCGGCACCGGCGATGTCGAAGCCGACCACGCCGCGGTCGCGGTGGCGGTTGGCCAGCTCGGCGATCTCCGAGGAGCGGGCCGCGTGCCGCATCGCGGTGATCAGGGTGCCGACGCGGATCCGGTGACCGGCCGCGCGGGCGTTCGCCTCGCCGAGGCGGAAGCCCTCGTTGACGGCGTCCACGACCTCGTCGAGGGTGAGGCCGGCCTCCAGGTGCTGCTCGGGGGCGTAGCGGACCTCGGCGTACACGACGCCGTCGGCGGCCAGGTCCTCGGCGCAGTCCGCGGCGACCTTGATCAGGGCCTCGCGGGTCTGCATCACGGCACAGGTGTGCGCGAAGGTCTCCAGGTAGCGGACCAGCGAGCCGGAGTCGGCGGCCTCGCGGAACCACTCGCCGAGTTCCTTCGGGTCGGTGGTGGGGAGGCCCTCGTAGCCGACCGCGGCGGCCAGCTCGACGATGGTCTCGGGCCGCAGCCCGCCGTCGAGGTGGTCGTGCAGGAGCACCTTCGGGGCGCGGGCGATCTGGTCGGGGGTGGGGATCCGGGGGCCGGTGCCCGCGGTGGTGACAGGGGTCTGGTTCTCCATTGCGGGAGTGTAGCTCCTACGCGCGTAGACAGGCCACACCCGCGCGGCCGGTTCGGCCAATGTGCACCGGGAATTCCTCCGAAGGGCCGAGCGCGGCGTCCGGGCGCGCGGCGCGCCGGGTCAGTCGTGCTGCAACAACCGGGTCAGTCGTGCTGCAGCAGCCGCCTCCGGCGGGCCAGCACGAAGTCGCGGAACGCCGCCACCGGCGGGGTCGGCGGCCGGCCCGCCGCCCAGGCCAGGCCGATCGCCCGCCGGGTGCGCGGCGCCGTCACCTCCAGCTCGACCACCCCCGGCCGGGGCACCAGCGCGGGCGGCAGCAGCGCCACCCCGAGCCCGGCCGCGACCAGGCCGCGCAGCGTCTCGGCGTCCTCGCCCTCGAAGGCGAGCCGCGGCACGAACCCGGCCTCGGCGCAGAAGCCGTCGGTGATCGCGCGCAGCCCGTAGCCGCGCTCCAGCCCGACGAACGGGTCCCGGGCCACCTCGGCCAGCCGGATCCGGCGCCGCCCGGCCAGCCGGTGGTCGGCCGGCACCGCCAGGTGCAGCCGCTGCTCGTCCAGCGGGCGGGCCACCAGCGCCGGGTCGTCCGGCACCGGCGAGACCAGGCAGAGGTCCAGCTCGCCGGCCAGCAGCCGCTCCAGCATCGCGCCGACGTAGTCCTGCACCAGCTGGAACCGCACCTGCGGGTGCGCCGCCCGGAACCCCCGCAGCAGCGCCGGGACCGCCTCCGTCCCCATGGTGTGCAGGAAGCCGAAGACCACCCGCCCGGCCGCCGGGTCCGCCTCCGCCCGGGCCGCCTCCGCACCGCGTTCGACCTCGGCCAGCGCCCGCTCCACCGAGGCGAGCAGCAGCCGGCCGGCCCTGGTCAGCCGGACGGTCCGGCCCTGACGGGCCAGCAGGTCCACGCCCAGCTCGGCCTCCAGCCGGGCCACCGCCCGGGACAGCGTCGGCTGCGGCACACCCAGCAGCGCGGCCGCCTGCGTCATGTGCTCCAGCCGGGCCACCGCCGCGAACTGCGCGAGCCGGGGCGCGAGTTGGACGGCCGGCAACTCCCGCCCCAGCTCCGCCGGCCGGTGCGGGCGATCGGCCCCGTCCGTGCTCTCCGCCACTCCCGCGCCATCCTCACCGCTTCGACCTGCACTCATACCCCTGCGCATCGATTCTCCCGCATTCATGCATTGGACGCATCAGAGCGGCCGGTCCTAACGTCGACGACATGCAGCCCGCCAGTACCGGGGCGTCCGCGACCGTGCCGGATGCCCTCACCAAGCCGTCCCCGCTCGCCACCGACGACGCCCGCCACCGCCCCGGGCAGCGCGCCTTCCGCCGCGCCAACCTGGCCCTCTTCGCCGCCGGCATCGCGACGTTCGTCCTCCTCTACTCCACCCAGGGCCTGCTGCCGGTCCTCTCGGCCGACCTCGACCTCACCCCCGGCCAGGCCAGCTGGACGGCCTCCGCCGCCACCCTCGGCCTCGCCCTCGCCCTGCTCCCGGCCAGCGCTCTCTCCGACCGGTACGGACGCACCGCGGTGATGACGGCCTCCGTGCTCGCCGCCTCCGCACTCGCCCTGGCCCTGCCCTTCGCGCCGGACCTCACCACCCTGGTCGTGCTGCGCGTCCTCCAGGGCGCCGCCCTCGCCGGGCTCCCCGCCACCGCGATGGCGTACCTCGCCGAGGAGATCCACCCCAGCGCGCTGGCCTCCGCGATGGGGCTGTACGTGGCGGGCAACAGCATCGGCGGCATGGGCGGGCGGCTGATCTCCGGGTGGACGGCCGCCGGCTTCGGCTGGCGCTGGGGCCTGGCCGCCTCCGCCGCCCTCGCGCTGCTGGCCGCGCTCGCCTTCCGGCTGCTGATCCCGCCCGCCCGCCACTTCACACCCGCCCCGGTGGACGCCCGCGCGCTGGCCCGCACCGTCGGCCGCCACCTGGGCAACCCGCTGCTGGTCCGGCTGTACGCGCTCGGGCTGCTCTTCATGGCGGTGTTCGGCGCGGTCTACAACACCGTCGGCTACCGCCTGATCTCCGCGCCGTTCCACCTGCCGGAGTCGGTGGCGGCCTCGATCTTCGTCGTCTACCTGGTCGGCACCGGCACCTCGGCCGCCGCCGGACGGCTCTCCGGCCGACTCGGCCGACGCGGCGCGCTGTACGTGGCGATCGGCGTGACCACCGCCGGCCTGCTGCTCTCGCTCGCCGACTCGCTGCTCTGCGCGCTGCTCGGCCTGGTGCTGATCACCGCCGGCTTCTTCGCCGGCCACGCCACCGCGTCCTCCGCCGTCGGCCGCACCGCCATCGAGGGCCGCGCCCAGGCCTCCGCGCTGTACCTGATCGCCTACTACCTGGGCAACAGCCTCGGCGGCACCATCGGCGCCGACGCCTACCACTCCACCGGCTGGCCCGGCGCGGCCGCCGTCGGCCTCACCGCGATGACCCTCGCCGCCGGCGTCACCCTCTACGCCACCCGCCGCGCCCACACCACCCGCCGTGCGGCCGTCCCGGCGGGGCGCTGACGACCGGCTTCTCCCCGGCGGATACCTGACACAGGGTGTCGGGTATCCGCCGTAGCTTCCTCTCGTCGCCCAGCCCGTTCGACCGTCGACCGATGGACCAGAGGAAGAAGATCGCCATGGCCACCTATGTACTCGTCCCCGGCATGCTGCACGGCGCCTGGTGGTACCGGCCGCTCACCGAGGGGCTCCGCGCCGCCGGGCACGAGGTGTACCCGGTGACGCTGACCGGCGTCTCCGAGCGCGGGCACCTGAACAACGCGGTGGTCGACCTGGACACCCACGTCCAGGACGTGGTCGGGCTGCTGGAGGCGGAGCGGCTCACCGACGCGGTGCTGGTCGGGCACAGCTACGGCGGGATGGTCCTCTCCGGGGTCGCCGACCGGGTGCCGGAGCGGGTCGGGGCGCTGGTGTACGCGGACGCCTTCGTCCCCCGCGACGGCGAGTCCGCCTACCGGATCGTCAACGAGGTCTGGAAGCAGCGCTACCTGGCCGGCGCCGCGGCGGGCGGCGGTGTCACCGTGGTCGGCTCGAACCCCGCCCTCGACCCGCGCGCCACCGTCCACCCGGTGGCCAGCCTCCTCCAGCCGATCGCCCTCACCGGCGCGGCCGACGCCGTCACCCGCCGGGTCTACATCCACACCGAGCGCTTCGAGGACAGCCCGCTGCTGGAGACCTTCGACCGCCTGCGCGACGACCCGGCCTGGACCGTGCACACCCTCCCGGTCGGCCACGACCTGATCCACGAGGCCCCCGAGGAGTTCCTGAAGATCGCCCTCACGGCGGCCGGCTGAGCGACGGCGCGGCTGCCGGGGCCCGTCGATACACTCCGAGCATGAGCATCGATCCTGCTGTGTACGCCCGGTTGCGCGAGATCGCCGATCAGCTGCCGCAGATTCCCGGCATAGGGAAGGTCGAGATCGCTGACGGCGAGATCGTCATGATGATGTCCCCGGTGAAACGGCACGAGCTCGCCGTGATCCGCCTGGCCCGGCAACTGAACGCCCAGTTGCCGAACACCCACCCCGGCTACATCGCCCACGGTGGCGCGGATCTGGAGGACGTCGGACTGGGACGGCTGCGCAATCCCGACCTGATGGTGTTCCCCGAAGCCGCCCTGGACGACGAGGGACGAGCTCTGCTCCCTCACGAGATCCTGCTGGTGGCGGAGATCGTCTCGAAGTCGAACCCGGAGAACGACTACCACGGCAAGGTCCGCGACTACGCGGCCATGGGCATCCCGCTCTACCTGCTGGTCGACCCCCGCAAGGGCACCGGGATCGTCCACGACGGGCCCGGCTACCCGTCCCGCAGGGAGTTCGCCTTCGGCGACACCGTCACCGTCGGCCCGTGGACGCTGGACACCGGCGTCCTGCGCACGTACGCCTGAGCGGCCGCACGTGCGCAGGACGGCTGGTCACGCGATGCGGTCCAGCACGATCGGGTTCGGGGTGAACGCGGTGCCCGCCGGGGCGACCTCGATGCCGCCGGCCAGCGCCTCGATCGCGTAGTCGTAGCGCTCGGGGGTGTCGGTGTGCAGGGTCAGCAGCGGCTGGCCGGCCACCACGGTGTCACCGGGCTTGGCGTGCATCTCGACGCCGGCGCCGGCCTGCACCGGGTCCTCCTTGCGGGCCCGGCCGGCGCCCAGGCGCCAGGCGCAGACGCCCACCGCGTACGCGTCCAGCGCGGTGAGCACGCCCGAGGCCGGGGCCGGGATGACGTGCTGCTCGCGGGCGACCGGCAGCGGGGCGTCGACGTCGCCGCCCTGGGCGGAGATCATGCGGCGCCAGTGGTCCATCGCGGAGCCGTCGCGCAGCGCGTCGGCCGGGTCCTTGCCGTGCACCCCGGCCGCGGCGAGCATCTCGCGGGCCAGCGCCAGGGTCAGCTCGACGACGTCGGCCGGGCCCCCGCCGGCCAGCACCTCGACCGACTCGCGGACCTCCAGCGCGTTGCCGGCGGTGAGGCCGAGCGGGGTCGACATGTCGGTCAGCAGCGCGACGGTGTTGACGCCGGCCGCGGTGCCCAGGCCGACCATGGTGCGGGCCAGCTCGCGGGCGTTGTCCAGGTTCTTCATGAAGGCGCCGGAGCCGACCTTCACGTCCAGGACGAGGGCGCCGGTGCCCTCGGCGATCTTCTTGGACATGATCGAGGAGGCGATCAGCGGGATGGCCTCGACGGTGCCGGTGACGTCGCGCAGCGCGTACAGCTTCTTGTCGGCGGGGGCCAGACCGTCACCGGCGGCGCAGATGACGGCGCCGGCGTCGTGCAGCACCTTCATCATCTCGTCGTTGGAGAGCAGGGCGCGCCAGCCGGGGATCGACTCCAGCTTGTCCAGGGTGCCGCCGGTGTGGCCGAGGCCGCGGCCGGAGAGCTGCGGGACGGCGGCGCCGCAGGCGGCGACCAGCGGGGCGAGCGGCAGGGTGATCTTGTCGCCGACGCCACCGGTGGAGTGCTTGTCGCTGGTGGGCTGCGCGAGGGAGGAGAAGTCCATCCGGACGCCGGAGCGGATCATCGCGTCGGTCCAGCGGCTGATCTCGCGCGGGTTCATGCCGTTCAGCAGGATCGCCATGGCGAGGGCGGACATCTGCTCGTCGGCGACGTCGCCGCGGGTGTAGGCGTCGATGACCCAGTCGATCTGAGCGTCGCTCAGCTCTCCGCGGTCGCGCTTGGTCCTGATGACGGAGATGGCGTCCATGGCTGCTCCAAGAGGGGTTCAAAATGCGAAGAGTGTCGCGAGCTGGCCGGATTGCGGCCCCACTCGCGACACTCTACGCGCGTAACAGAAACAAAGACTAGAGCCGCTCCGGCCCGAACGCGTCGGGCAGGACCTCGCTCATCGGCTTCACGCCGGACGGCAGCTCGACCAGCAGATCGGGCCCGCCGTGCTCGTACAGCAGCTGGCGGCAGCGGCCGCACGGCATCAGCAGACCGCCGCTGCCGTCCACACAGGTGAACGCGGTCAGCCGGCCGCCACCGGTGGCGTGCAGCATGGAGACCAGGCCGCACTCGGCGCACAGCGCGAGTCCGTACGAGGCGTTCTCCACGTTGCAGCCGGTGACCACCCGACCGTCGTCCACCAGCGCGGCCGCGCCGACCGGGAACCTGCTGTACGGGGCGTAGGCGTGGGTCATCGCCTCGCGCGCCGCCGCCCGCAGTGCCTCCCAGTCGACCGCCGCCGCGGGGGCCGTCACTTGCCCTGGCCCTTGCGGTAGATCTGGCCGTCGGCCTTCGGCGGCCGCAGCCGCTGCGAGGCCAGCGAGAGCACCACCAGGGTGATCACGTACGGCGTCGCCACGATCAGCGGACGCTGCACCTCCTCGGTGGTGGCGTACCAGACCGCCAGGCCGCCGGCCACCACGAAGGTGATCAGCGCGGCCGGGATCTTGCGGCGGTACAGGTTCCAGAGCGCCAGCAGGAACATGGCGATGGCGACCACCAGGATCAGCACGTGCACCGACTCCGGGTCACGCAGCTGGAGGCTGTCGGTGAAGCCGAACAGGCCGGCGCCCATGGCGAGGCCGCCCGGCATCCAGTTGCCGAAGATCATCGCCGCGAGGCCGATGAAGCCTCGGCCGTTGGTCTGGCCGTCCTTGTAGAAGTGCGCCGCGACCAGCGAGAGGTACGCGCCGCCGAGGCCCGCGAAGGCGCCGGAGGTGATGACCGCGAGGTACTTGTACTTGTAGACGTTGACGCCCAGCGACTCGGCCGCCGTCGGGTTCTCGCCGCAGGAGCGCAGGCGCAGGCCGAACACCGTGCGCCAGAGGGCGAAGTAGCTGACCACGATCAGCGCGCCGGCCAGCAGCACGACCACCGAGATGTTGGTGACCAGACCGCCGAGCACGCCCGCGACGTCGGACACCAGGAACCAGTGGTGGGTCTCGATGTCCTTCAGCCCGGAGGAGAGCCCGGGGATGGTGATGTACGGCAGCGGATCGGCCGGCGGGGACTGGTTCGCCCCGGCGCCGACGGAGATGTAGTCCTTGTAGTAGATCCGGTTGACGTACGCGCAGATGCCGGGGATCAGCAGGTTGACGCCGACACCGGAGACGATGTGGTCGACGCCGAAGGTCACCGTGATGACGGCGTGCAGCAGACCGCCGAGCGCACCGCCGAGCATGCCGGCCACCAGGCCGAACCACGGGTTGACCAGGTAGCCGCCCCAGGCGCCGCAGAAGGTGCCGGCGACCATCATGCCTTCGAGGCCGATGTTGACCACGCCGGCCCGCTCGGACCAGAGGCCGCCCAGACCGGCCATGCCGATCGGCACGGCGGCGCTGAGCGCGGCGGTGACCTGGCCGGAGGAGGTCAGCGAGTGGTTGCCGGTGGCCATGCCCACGGCGGAGAAGAGGACCAGGGCGCCCGCGATCAGCAGCAGCACCACCGGCCAGGACAACTTGCGCTTCTTGGCGGGAGCGCCCGGCGCCTTCGCGCGGGCAGCGGTGGCCGTGCTCATGCGGACACCTCCTTCTTCTCGTTGGCGGCAGCCTGGGCCGCGAGCTCGGCGCCGACCTTCTGCTGCTGGCGCTTGAGGCCGTAGCGGCGCACCAGCTCGTAGGCGACGACGACGCAGATGACGATGGTGCCCTGCATGACCGGGACGATCTCGAACGGGAAGCCGCCCTGGAGGGGCAGCTGCGAGCCGGTGGCGTCCAGGAAGGCGAACAGCAGCGCGGCGAAGGCCATGCCGATCGGGCTGTTGCGGCCGAGCAGGGCGACCGAGATGCCGAGGAAGCCGAGGCCGCCCTGGAAGCTCTGACCGAAGTTGTACGAGTTCTGCAGCAGCTCGGGCATGCCGATCAGGCCGGCCAGCGCACCGGAGACCACCATCGAGATGACGACCATGCGCTTGACGTTCACGCCGGAGGCGGTCGCGGCGGTCTCGGAGCGGCCGGTGGCGCGCAGGTCGAAGCCGAAGCGGGTGCGGGTCAGGGTGAACTGGAAGGCCACGCCGACCAGGATCGCGATGAAGAGGAAGCCGTAGAGCGGCCCACCGTCGGTGTTGATCGCGAAGAAGTGGCTGGACTCCGAGACCGGGCTGGTCTGGATGGAGTTGCTGGTCGAGCTCTTCTCCGGCGCGAAGATGCCGGGCACGAGCAGCAGACCGACGATCGCCACCGCGATGGCGTTCAGCATGATGGTCGAGATGACCTCGCTGACGCCGCGGAAGACCTTCAGCAGACCGGCGATGCTCGCGTACAGGCCACCGACCAGCATGGCCGTGATCAGCAGCAGCGGGATCTGGATGAACGACGGCAGGTCGAGCCGGCTGCCGACGAACGCCGCGAACAGCGCCGCGACCTTGTACTGGCCCTCGACACCGATGTTGAAGAGGTTCATCCGGAAGCCGAAGGCGGCGGCCGCGGCGGCCAGGTAGTACGTGGTGGACCGGTTGAGGATGGCCACCTGGCCGTCCGACTTGGTGGCGTACGTGATCATCACGTTCCAGGCGTCGAACGGGTTCTTGCCCGAGGTCGCCAGGAGCACCGAACAGATCGCGACGGAGAGCAGCACGGCGAGCACCGGCGCTGCGAGGGCGAGCACGATCTTCTCGCCGTCGAACCGCTGCGCCAGCTTGCTCTTGGCCGCGGGGTTGGGACTGGTCATGTGGCTACTCCCCCGCCTGCGGGTCGGCGGTGTCGGTGGGGGTGTCGGACGAGGTGGCGTCCTGGGCGGCGGCGTCCCCGGTGGAGCCGGTCCCGGCGGCCTCGGCCTCGGTGCCCTCCGCGGTGACCGCGTGGAACTCCTCGACGGCCTCGGGCTCGGACTCGATGTGGCCGCGGGCGGCACCGGTCATCGCGGTACCCAGGTCCTCGGCGGTGACCGTGGCCGGGTCGGCGTCGGCCACCAGACGGCCGCGGTAGATCACCCGGATGGTGTCGGAGAGGCCGATCAGCTCGTCCAGGTCGGCGGAGATCAGCAGCACCGCGAGACCGGCCCGCTGGGCGGTCCGGATGTGCTCCCAGATCTGCGCCTGCGCGCCGACGTCCACCCCGCGGGTGGGGTGGGCGGCGATCAGCAGCTTGGGGTCGTGGCTCATCTCGCGGCCGATGATCAGCTTCTGCTGGTTGCCGCCGGAGAGCGACGCCGCGGTGACCTCGATGCCGGGGGTGCGGACGTCGTACTCGTCGACGATCCGCTGGGTGTCCTTGCGGGCACCGGCCGGGTCGAGCAGCAGGCCCTTGGAGTTCGGGCTCTCGGTGACGTGACCGAGGATCCGGTTCTCCCAGAGCGGGGCCTCCAGCAGCAGGCCGTGGCGGTGGCGGTCCTCGGGGATGTAGCCGATGCCGGCCTCGCGGCGGCTGCGGGTGAGCGAGCCGGAGAGGTCCTTGCCGTCCAGCGTGACGGCGCCGCCGTCCAGCGGCAGCATGCCCATGATGGCCTCGACCAGCTCGGCCTGGCCGTTGCCCTCGACACCGGCGATGCCGAGGATCTCGCCCTTGTGGATCCGCAGCGAGATGTCGTCGAGCACCACGCGCTCGATGCCCTCGGCGTCGGTCTTGGCGATCCGCAGGTCCCGGACGTCGAGCATCTCGGTGGTGGTGACGGTCGACTCGCGGCTCCCCGGGGAGGGCAGCTCGGCGCCGACCATCAGCTCGGCCAGCTGGCGCGCGGTGACGTTCGCCGGGTCGGCGTCGCCGACCGTGGTGCCGCGCCGGATGACGCTGATCGCGTCCGCCACCGACAGCACCTCGTGCAGCTTGTGCGAGATGAAGATGACGGTGACGCCCTCGGCCTTGAGCTCGCGCAGGTTGCCGAAGAGCGCCTCGACCTCCTGCGGGACGAGCACCGCGGTGGGCTCGTCGAGGATCAGGATCTTGGCGCCGCGGTAGAGCACCTTGAGGATCTCGACCCGCTGGCGGTCGGCCACGCCGAGGTCCTCGACCAGCGCGTCCGGGCGCACGCCCAGGCCGTACTGGTCGGAGATCTCCTTGATCTTCGCCTTCGCCTTGGCCCCGATGCCGTGGAGCTTCTCGCCGCCGAGGACGACGTTCTCCCAGACGGTGAGGTTGTCGGCGAGCATGAAGTGCTGGTGCACCATGCCGATGCCGCGCGAGATGGCGTCACCCGGGGTGTTGAACTCGCACTGCTCGCCGTTGATCGCGATGGTGCCCTCGTCCGGCTTCTGCATGCCGTAGAGGATCTTCATCAGCGTCGACTTGCCGGCGCCGTTCTCACCCATGAGGGCGTGCACGGTGCCGGTGCGGACGGTGAGGTTGATGTCGTGGTTGGCCACGACGCCGGGGAAGCGCTTGGTGATGCCGCGCAGTTCGACGGCCGGTGTCGCCGTCCCCGCGCTGGGGGTACCGCCCTTGCTGAGGGCGGGGTCGGATGCGGTGATGGCGATCTCCTGGTGGTCTGGAGGCGCGTCGTTGCGCTGGAGGGCCAAGAAAATACGGTGGGGTACGGGACGGGGCCCGGGGGTACGCACTGAGCGCACCCTTCCGGGCCCCTCCCTGATGCTGCGTCAATCATTGCGCTGCCGGGCAGGCGGCAGCGGCAGCGACGTCCGGGCGCGCCTTACGGAGCGGTCGGGACGGTGGTGGCGCCGCTCTTGATGGCGGTGGCGGCGTCGTTGAGCTTGCCCTGGATGTCGTCGATCTTGCCGCCGGTGGTGGCGAGCGAGACGCCGTCGGCCTTCAGGTCGAAGTTCTTCACACCGGTGAAGGGGGAGCCCTTCTTGGCGGAGTCGATGTAGGCGAAGACGGCCTTGTCGACGTTCTTCACCATCGAGGTGAGGATGCTGGCCTTGTACTTCGCCAGGGCGGGCTGGGCGGCCTGGTCGGAGTCGACGCCGATCGCCAGCTTGCCGGCGTTGGCGACGGCCTCGATGGCACCGTTGCCGGAGGAGCCGGCGGCGGTGTAGATGACGTCCGCGCCCTTGTCCAGCTGACCCTGCGCGGCCTCCTTGCCCTTGTCGGGCGAGTTGAAGCCGGAGAAGTCCGGGGGGGTGGTCAGGTAGGTGGTCTCGACCGCCATGCTCGGGTCGACGGACTTCACACCCGCCTTGTAACCGGCCTCGAACTTCTTGATCAGCTCGGACTGCACACCGCCGATGAAGCCGACGTGCTTGGTCTTCGTCTTGAGGGCGGCGGCCACACCGGCCAGGTACGAACCCTCCTGCTCCGAGAACGTCAGCGAGGTGACGTTGCTCGGCTGGGTGTCGGACGCCGAGTCGATGATCGCGAACTTGGTGTTCGGGTTGTCCTTGGCGACCTTCTCGACGGCGCCCTGGTACACGAAGCCGACCGCGATGATCGGGTTGTAGCCGGCGGTGACCAGGTTCTTGAGCCGGGTCTCCTTGTCGGCCTCGGCCTCACCGGTCTTGGCGTCGGCCTCGGTGACGGCGACGCCCAGGTCGGCCTTGGCCTTGTCGAGACCGCGGGCGGCGGAGTCGTTGAACGACTGGTCGCCACGACCACCGATGTCGTAGGCCATGCCGACCTTCAGGCCGCCCTCGGACGAGCCGGAGGAAGCGGTGGTGTCGTTGCTCTTTGCGCCGCAAGCGGCGAGCGAGGCGATGCCCAGGGAACCCGAGAGCACAACCGCAGCGAGCTTAGTAGAACGGCGCAAGGGAGTATCTCCTTCTCACACGCACCCGTTTAGCGTGGTCGGACGCCACCGTAACGCGCGTAGAACACGGTTGGGTCACAGGTCGCCGGAGCATTCGGGTTGTTATCAAACCGTGGTCTGACAGTCTTCCCGGAGCCCCTTTCCCGTACGCGGAGGGTGATCGGAACTGGCGCTGCCCAGTGTACGTAACCGGACAAAAAGCCAGGAAGCAGATAACTCGGGCGTTGCTCGATCGAGGCCCGGCCCGGTGAACCGACGACGGGCCCGGTCCGTTGCGGACCGGGCCCGGGACGCCCACCGGGGAGCGGACTACGCCCCCTCGGTCTCCAGCGCCAGCGCCGCGAACAGCTCCACGCCGATCCCGATCGCCCGCTCGTCCGCGTCGAAACGGCCCTGGTGAAGGTCACGGACCGTGCTGTCGCCGGGAGTGCGGACGCCGAGCCGGGCCAGCGCGCCCGGGGCGTGCTCCAGGTACCAGGAGAAGTCCTCGCCGCCGAGGCTCTGCTCGGTGTCCTCCACCACCTGGTCGGCGGACGCCGTGGAACGCCCCTCGTCCCGGTGCCCGAAACGGGCCGTCATCGCGGCCTCCAGCAGGCCCACCGAGACGGCCTCGTTGACCACCGGCGGCACCCCGCGGTGGTAGTCGAGCGTCCACTTCGCCCGGTAGGTCTCGGCCAGCTTGGCGATCAGCTCGTGCAGCAGGTCCGGCGCCTCGCGCCAGCCCTCCAGCTCCAGGCAGCGGACGGTGCCCTCCAGCTCGGCGTGCTGCGGGATGACGTTGGGGGCCGAGCCCGAGGCGATCCGGCCCCAGACCAGGCTGACGCCCCAGCGCGGGTCCATCCGGCGGGACAGCGCGGCCGGCAGGTCGGCGGCCATCCGGGCGATCGCGGTCACCAGGTCGGTGGTCAGGTGCGGGCGGGCGGTGTGGCCGCCGGGGCCGTCCAGGTGCAGCACCAGGCGGTCGCAGGCCGAGGTGATCGCCCCGGTGCGCAGCGCGATCCGGCCGGCCTCCACCTTCGGGTCGCAGTGCACCGCGAAGATCCGGCCGACGCGGTCCATCCCGCCGGCGGCGATCACGTCCAGCGCGCCGCCGGGCATCAGCTCCTCGGCGGGCTGGAAGATCAGCCGGACCGGGCGGCGCAGCTCGCCGGACCGGGCCGCCTCGGCGAGCACCAGGGCGGTGCCCAGCACGACGGAGGTGTGCACGTCGTGGCCGCAGGCATGGGCCCGGCCGGCGACGGTCGACCGGTACGGCACGTCCGTCTTGGCGTCGTCGATGGGCAGCGCGTCGATGTCGGCACGGAAGGCCAGGAACTCGGCGCCGCGCGGGGTGCCCTCCGGGACGATGTCGACGATCATCCCGGTGCCGCCGGGCAGCACCCGGGGGGCCAGACCGGCGGCCGTCAGCCGGTCGCGCAGCAGGGCGGTGGTGCGGAACTCCTGGCGGCCCAGCTCCGGGTGGCGGTGCAGATCGCGGCGGAACGCGATCAGCTCCGGCTCCAGCGCCGCGACACGGTCGCGCAGGGCGGCGACGGGGCGGGCAGCGGTGGGCATGACGGCCGGCTGGGCGGACTCAGGACGGTTCATCTCAACAAGGGTAGGCCTGTTGGGGGGATTTGGCCCGACTTCCCGAAAAGAAGTCCCCGTATGGGCGCATAGGGGCTGAGCAGGTGGGTATGACATCTCGTTTAAGTCGCCTTCCCCGGGTTGCGTGCCCTGTGCAACGACGACCCGCACCGGCGGTCACGGGGCCACTCCGACGGGGGATTGACGCCGTTCGGGACGGCTGGAGGACCCACCGGGGTGGACGTCCCCCACCGCGGCGCGGGCCCCGGTCGGCGTCATTGAGATGATCGGACGAGCGACCGACGTACTTCCCCCGACCGACGCGTTCCTCCAGGGAGTGGCAATGACCGAGCAGAAGGTGGCCGTGGTCACCGGAGCCAGCAGTGGAATCGGCGCGGCGACCGCCCGCCGGCTCGCGGCCGAGGGCTTCGAGGTGGTGCTGACCGCCCGCCGCACCGAGCGGATCGAGGAGCTCGCCAAGGAGCTCGGCGGCCGCGCCCGCACCCTGGACGTCACCGACCGGGCGGCCGTGGACGCCTTCGCGGCCGAGGTCGGCCGGGTGGACGTCCTGGTCAACAACGCCGGCGGGGCGATCGGCGCGGAGCCGGTCGAGGCCGCCGACCCGGCCGACTGGCTGGCGATGTACCAGGTGAACGTGCTCGGCGTGCTGCACATGACGCAGGCCCTGTTGCCCGCGCTGCGGGCGAGCGGCGACGGCACCGTGCTGGTGCTCTCCTCCACCGCGGCGCTGGCCGCGTACGAGGGCGGCGGCGGCTACGTGGCGGCCAAGCACGCGGCCCACACCATCGCGGCCACCCTGCGGCTGGAGCTGTGCGGGGAGCCGATCCGGGTGATCGAGATCGCCCCCGGCATGGTCAAGTCCGAGGGCTTCGCCGTCACCCGCTTCCGGGGCGACGAGGAGAAGGCCGCGGCCGTGTACGCGGGCGTCGCCGAGCCGCTGACCTCGGACGACGTCGCGGACACCGTCGCCTGGGCGGTGACCCGGCCCCCGCACGTCAACATCGACCTGCTGGTCGTCCGCCCACGCGCCCAGGCCGCCAACCACAAGGTGCACCGGGTCTGACGGCCGGGCGGCGCGAGCGGGCGGTCCGACGCCGGGGCCATGATCCACGCGGTCACCCGGCAGTGATACATACGTGCGATGAGATCTCTTCGGGCCGCCCGCCCGCGCTTTCTGCTGACCGCTTTCGCGGCCGGCACCCTGCTTCTCGGCTCCGCCTGCAACGACAGCACCAAGCCCGCCCAGGACGGGGCCGCCGCGGCCCCGTCGGCCGCCCCGGCCACCCCGACGGCCACCCCGGCCACCCCGACGCCGACCGCCAAGCCCACCGGCGCCGACGACCCCGCGCTCAAGCCGTTCTACGGCCAGCAGATCGCCTGGGCCGCCTGCCCGGCCGACCCGCAGGCCGCCCGGGCCAAGATCGACATATCCGCGATGCTCTGCGGCCGGCTGCACGTCCCGCTCGACTACACCGCCCCCGCCGCCGACGCCCTCGACCTCGCGCTGATCAAGCTGCCCGCCGCCCGGCCGGACCAGCGGCTCGGCTCGCTCATGGTCAACCCGGGCGGCCCGGGCGCCTCCGGCGTCGAGATGGTCAAGTACGGCGCCACGGAGTACGACGGCACCCTGCACGACCGCTTCGACGTGGTCGGCTTCGACCCGCGCGGCACCGGCGAGAGCTCCCCGGTGGTCTGCTACGACGACAAGCAGCACGACGAGGTCAACCAGCGTGACACCCCGCTGGAGCCGGCCGCCCGCACCGCGGACCGGGTCAGGAACGCCACCGACCACGCCGCCGCCTGCCAGGCGAAGTCCGGCCGGCTGCTGCCCTTCGTCGGCACCCGCAACGCCGCCCGCGACCTGGACGTGCTGCGCGCCGCCGTCGGCGACCGGAAGCTCAACTACCTCGGCATCTCCTACGGCACCTACCTCGGCGCGCTCTACGCCGAGGAGTTCCCGCAGAACACCGGCCGGCTGATCCTGGACGGCGCCGTCGACCCCGCCCAGGACCGGCTGGACCACGGCGTCGACCAGCAGATCGGCTTCGAGAAGTCCTTCGAGCGCTTCGCCGCCGACTGCGTGAAGAACCACGCGGCCGAGTGCCCGCTCGGCAAGGACCCGGTCAAGGCCGCCCAGAAGGCCGCCGACTTCCTGGACGGCCTGTACGACCACCCGATGGCCGCGTCCGACGGCCGGAAGGTCGGCCGCGACCTCGCCTGGACGGGCGTCATCAGCGCGCTCTACGGCGACGAGAAGACGTCCTGGACGTACCTGCGCAACGCGCTCGGCTGGGCCATGGTCGGCCACAAGGTGGACCCGCTGCTCGCCTCCGCCGACGGCTACGACGGCCGCGACGAGAAGGGCCACTTCAGCCCGATGGAGGAGGCGAACCGCGCGATCAGCTGCGCCGACGCCGCCCCGCCGGCGCCCACCGCGGAGCGCGCCCAGCAGGCGGTGGCCAGGCTCCTGGCCGAGGCCCCGCTGGTCTCCAAGGGCGTCACGGTGGAGGACTACAGCGAGGCCGGCTGCGCCCGCTGGCCGTTCCGGACGACGGAGCGGCCGCACGCCGTCCGCGCCGAGGGCAGCGCGCCGATCCTGGTGGTCGGCACCACCGGCGACCCGGCCACCCCGTACGCCTCCGCCGAGGCGCTCGCCAAGGGCTTCGCCGACGCCACCCTGCTGACCCGGGTCGGCGAGGGGCACGGCGCCTTCGGCAAGGGCAACGGCTGCGTCGACGCCGCGCTGACCGCGTACCTCGTCGAGGGGACGATGCCGGCGCCGGGGACGCGCTGCTCCTGAGTGGAGCCGGCGGCCGAAAGGCCTGGACGACTAGCAGATGTGAACGGGGAGGGCGCTGACACCGAGGTGTCAACGTCACAACTTGATAGCTCGATCGGATGAATTCCGCGTGCGCTCTCCCCAACTGATGACTGCTCAACTACCGTTGAGCCGCTGCCCGGCGGGTCTCGAACACCGCCCCGCGGCCTCATACTTCACCTGCTTCACCACCCCCTTTCACCGGCACCTTCCCGCCCTCACGAGGAGGACCCGCTGGCCAGCGACATCCCGTCACCGCGGCTCGATCCCAGCTCCGAGCCGACCCTCCTCGGGTTGCACCGCTTCAACGAGGCCGACGCCGGCGCGGCCGAGGAGGCCCTCCTGGCCTGCTGCGGCAGCCACCGCTGGGCCCTGCGGCTCACCGCCCACCGGCCCTACCCCGACATAGAGTCCCTGTTGGCCGCGGCCAGCGAGGCCTCCTACGACCTGCGACCGGCCGACCTGGCCGAGGCGCTGGCGGACGAGAGCTGGATGCCGCAGCCGCTCCTGGGCATGCGCGCACCCGGCAGCCAGGCGGCGCACACCGCCCTTCGCGCCGCCCACGCCGCGTACGAGGCCCGGTTCGGGCACGTCTTCGTGGTCTGCCTGGAAGGCGTGGCCCCCGAGGAGATGCTCGACACCGTGCTCAGCTCGATCCGCACCCGGCTGGCGCACGACCCGGACGAGGAACGGCTGATCGCCTCGGACGAGCTCCGCCGGATCGCCCTGACCCGGCTGGAGCACCTGGTCGCCACCCACTCCGAGGCCGGAGCCCGCTGACCCGGGCCCACCCTCACCCGTGCGCCTGCGCGGCGCGGAGCTTCGCCACCTGCTGCCGGACGATCCGCTCGTCCGGCACGGGGGCGGGCTCCGCGCCGACGCCGACGGTGGTGAGCACCGCCAGCACCGGTCCGACCCGGGCCACCACGGCACGCTGGGCGAGCACCACGCTGCCCGACTCACTCGTCAGGGTGAACCCGGTCACCGCGTCGGCTCCCCCGGGCGTGGGCGTGTCGTCCCGGATCAACCGGTGCCTGGTCCGCACCGGCTTGCGGCTCTTCTCCGCCGGCGGCGGCGGCGCGCTGGAGACGAACGAGGCGCACGGGCCGAACAGCTTCTCCAGCTCCGACTGCAGCTGCGCCGCCCGCCCGGCCCGGTAGCCGAGCAGTCCTCCGTACACGCCCCCCTGGGGATCGGCCGCCCGCGCCACGCTCAGATCGGTCTCCGCGTACGGATCCCCCGGGCCCGGCGGGGCGGTGGCGCCGCCCGCCGCCACCGCCGGGGTCACCGCGTCCAGCAGCGGCTGGCAGACGGGCAGGTCGGAGACCTCCCGGCCGCCGCCCGAGCCGGTCTCGCCGTGACCGGGCGTCATCACCGTCACCGTGTACCCGGCCCCCAGGTCACCGTCGGCCACCGCGGCCGCCCGCAGCTCGGCGGCGGACAGCTCGCGGGCCGGCGCGGCCCGGTCGGCGGAGCCGCCGACCGTGGTGCAGCCCGCGGCGAGCAGCAGGGCGCAGACCGCGACGGCGGGGGACGGGCGGCGGGGCGGGCTGAGCGGCACGGGGGCCTCGGCAGAGTGTCGGCGACGGGAGCGGCGGCCACGGTAGCGCAGTCGAACGGTCACGCTGCGTGGCCGTGGGGCCTCCTGAGCCGCCCGGGTTCCCGCCGCACTAGGCCAGTCGTGCCTGATTGATCACACCTCGGGCCCCCGGAGGCGGTTCGCAATAACGCGTCGATAGGATGCTGGCGGCCGGTGGACCGTACCCGGCCGGGCTGACCGACACCGAAGCCGGCCGAGCCCCCAATCGCTTCCGGAGGGTTTTTCCGTGCCGGCTGGAACGCTGTACCGCGGCCGGGAAGGCATGTGGAGCTGGGTGGCTCATCGAGTCACCGGCGTCCTCATCTTCTTCTTCCTGTTCGCTCATGTCCTGGACACCGCACTGGTGCGAGTGTCGCCCGAGGCGTACGACTCTGTGATTCAGACGTACAAGACGCCCCTGGTGAACCTGATGGAGTACGGCCTGGTGGCCGCCATCCTGTTCCACGCCCTCAACGGCCTGCGGGTCGTCGCCGTCGACTTCTGGTCGAAGGGTCCGAAGTTCCAGAAGCAGATGCTCTGGACCGTGGTCGGGGTGTGGGTCGTCCTGATGGCGGGCGCCTTCTACCCGATCCTTCAGCACACGCTGACCACCTGGTTCGGGAAGTGATCTGAGACATGTCCACGGAAATCTCCGACGCCCTGGTGGTCCCCTCCGCCCACGCGCACACCGGCAAGGGCCTCGGCACCGGCAACCCCGCCGACGCCTTCGTGGTCGAGCCGGCCCGCCAGCGGACCAAGAAGACCCCGCGCCGCACCCGGACCAACTTCGAGATGCTGGCGTGGCTCTTCATGCGCCTGTCCGGCATCGTCCTGGTGGTCCTGATCCTCGGCCACCTGCTGATCATGCTGGTGCTCGACGGTGGCGTCTCCAAGATCGGCTTCGCCTTCGTGGCCGGCCGCTGGGCCTCGCCGTTCTGGCAGGGCTGGGACCTCCTGATGCTCTGGCTCGCCATGCTGCACGGCGCCAACGGCATGCGGACGGTCATCAACGACTACGCCGAGAAGGACTCCACCCGGCTCTGGCTGAAGGGCCTCATGGGCGCCGCAACGGTCTTCACCGTGCTGCTCGGCACCCTGGTCATCTTCACCTTCGACCCGAACATCTAATCGGCAGAGGCCAGAGGCGAGTTAGAACCCCCATGCAGATTCACCAGTACGACACCGTCATCGTCGGCGCCGGCGGCGCCGGCATGCGCGCGGCCATCGAGTCGACCCAGCGCAGCCGCACCGCGGTGCTCACCAAGCTCTACCCCACCCGGTCCCACACCGGCGCGGCCCAGGGCGGCATGTGCGCCGCCCTCGCCAACGTCGAGGAGGACAACTGGGAGTGGCACACCTTCGACACGGTCAAGGGCGGTGACTACCTGGTCGACCAGGACGCCGCCGAGATCATGTGCAAGGAGGCCATCGACGCCGTCCTCGACCTGGAGAAGATGGGCCTGCCCTTCTCCCGCACCGAGCAGGGCCGGATCGACCAGCGCCGCTTCGGCGGTCACTCCCGCAACCACGGCGAGGCCCCGGTCCGCCGGTCCTGCTACGCGGCGGACCGCACCGGCCACATGATCCTCCAGACGCTGTTCCAGAACTGCGTCAAGCACGGTGTCGAGTTCTTCAACGAGTTCTACGTCCTCGACCTGCTGATCAACGAGGGCAGGACAGCCGGCGTCGTCGCCTACGAGCTGGCCACCGGCGAGATCCACGTCTTCCAGGCCAAGTCGGTCGTGTTCGCCTCCGGCGGCACCGGCAAGTTCTTCAAGGTCTCCTCCAACGCCCACACCCTCACCGGTGACGGCCAGGCCCTGGTGTACCGCCGCGGCCTGCCGCTGGAGGACATGGAGTTCTTCCAGTTCCACCCCACGGGCATCTGGCGCATGGGCATCCTCCTCACCGAGGGCGCCCGCGGCGAGGGCGGCATCCTGCGCAACAAGGACGGCGAGCGCTTCATGGAGCGCTACGCCCCCGTCATGAAGGACCTCGCGTCCCGTGACGTCTGCTCCCGCGCGATCTACACCGAGATCCGCGAAGGCCGCGGCTGCGGTCCGGACGGCGACCACGTCTACCTGGACCTCACCCACCTGCCGCCGGAGCAGCTGGACGCCAAGCTCCCGGACATCACCGAGTTCGCGCGCACCTACCTCGGCATCGAGCCCTACACGGACCCGATCCCGATCCAGCCCACCGCGCACTACGCGATGGGCGGTATCCCGACCAACGTCGCCGGTGAGGTGCTGCGCAACAACACCGACGTCGTCCCGGGCCTGTACGCGGCCGGCGAGGTCGCCTGCGTCTCGGTGCACGGCGCCAACCGCCTGGGCACCAACTCGCTGCTGGACATCAACGTGTTCGGCAAGCGCGCGGGCATCGCCGCCGCCGACTACGCGCAGACGGTGGACTACACCGAGCTGCCCGAGAACCCGGCCGAGAAGGTGCAGGCGCTGGTCGAGGGCCTGCGCGAGTCCACCGGCACCGAGTCCGTGGCGCAGATCCGCAAGGAGCTGCAGGAGACCATGGACACCAACGCCATGGTCTACCGCACCGGCGCGACGCTGAAGCAGGCGGTCGAGGACATCGCCGCGCTGCGCGAGCGCTACAAGAACGTCTCCATCCAGGACAAGGGCTTCCGTTACAACACGGACCTCCTGGAGGCCGTCGAGCTGGGCAACCTGCTCGACCTGGCCGAGGTGCTGGCCGTCTCCGCGCTCGCCCGCGAGGAGTCGCGCGGCGGTCACTACCGCGAGGACTTCCCGACCCGTGACGACGTGAAGTTCATGCAGCACACCATGGCGTACCAGGAGGTCGCCGAGGACGGCACCACCTCCATCCGCCTCGACTACAAGCCGGTCGTCACGACCCGGTACCAGCCGATGGAGCGTAAGTACTGATGAGCACTCCTACTGCGGAGAAGCACTCGGCCGCTCTGGACGCGGCCGAGGCGGGCGGCGTCCAGCTGATCACCGTCACCTTCCGGATCCGCCGGTTCAACCCGGAGGAGCACCCCGACCCGGTGTGGGTCGACTACCAGCTGACCCTGGACCCGAAGGAGCGCGTCCTGGACGCGCTCAACAAGATCAAGTGGGAGCAGGACGGCACCCTCACCTACCGCCGCTCCTGCGCGCACGGCATCTGCGGCTCCGACGCGATGCGGATCAACGGGCGCAACCGGCTGGCGTGCAAGACCCTGATCAAGGACGTCAACCCGGAGAAGCCGATCACGATCGAGGCCATCAAGGGCCTCACGGTCCTCAAGGACCTGGTCGTGGACATGGACCCGTTCTTCCAGGCGTACAAGGACGTCATGCCGTTCCTCATCACCAAGGGGAACGACCCGACCCGCGAGCGCCTGCAGTCCGCCGAGGACCGCGAGCGGTTCGACGACACCACCAAGTGCATCCTGTGCGCCGCGTGCACGTCGTCCTGCCCGGTCTTCTGGAACGACGGCCAGTACTTCGGCCCGGCCGCGATCGTCAACGCGCACCGCTTCATCTTCGACTCGCGCGACGAGGGTGCGGAGCAGCGGCTGGAGATCCTGAACGACCGTGAGGGCGTCTGGCGCTGCCGGACCACCTTCAACTGCTCGGAGGCCTGCCCCCGCGGCATCGAGGTCACCAAGGCGATCCAGGAAGTGAAGCGGGCCCTGGTCACCCGCCGCTTCTAGTTCCTGCCCGAGCACGCCGAGGCCCCGTCCGATCACCCGATCGGACGGGGCCTCGGCGTTGCGGCTACTCGGCGGCGGGCTCGCGGCGGGTGGCGCGGAGGCCGCGGAGGCCGACGGCGCCGACGGCGACGCCGAGGACGAAGGAGGTCACGGCGAGCAGGAGGTGGATCCAGAAGAACGCGGTCGGCTGGGAGTGGTCGCCGTCGGTGAAGGCCTGGCCGCCGGAGTCCTTCCAGAGGTTCTTGACGAAGGTGATCCAGATGATCATGGACCAGACGCCGAAGGCGGTCAGGAACCAGGAGGTGCGGCGGCTGAGCTTCATGGAGCGTCCTCGGCGGCTGAGGTGAAGATGGTGTGCGGTTCCAGTATGCGCAGGCGGCCGTTCGGCGTACGGTGGCCCCCTCCTGTGGAGGACGGGCCCGAAGGGGCGGACGGCGGCGGCCCCGACTGGGTACGGTCTGCTGGTGCCCACACGCCGTAAGCTCGCACACCTGCTCGTCGCGTACGCCGCGGCGCTCCCCGTCCTCCTCGCCGCCCCGGTGGCCGTCGCGGCCCCGCACGAGCCGCCGCCCCCGCCGGCCGCGATCGGGGGCGAGAGACTGGGGCTCCCCGGTGCCCAGGTGGCACCCCTGCCCGGCGCCCCGGCCCTGCCGGGGGATCTCACCGGGCGGTCCTGGATAGTCGCCGACGCGACGTCAGGAGAGGTGCTGGCGGCCAGCAACCCCCACCTGCGGCTCGCCCCGGCCAGCACCCTGAAGATCCTCTTCGCGGACACCGTGCTGCCGAAGTTCGACCGCAACCTGGTGCACCGGGTCGAGGACGCGGAGATCCAGGGGATCGGCGCCGGCAGCAGCCTGGTCGGCATCAAGGAGAACCTGGACTACCGGGTCGAGGACCTCTGGCGCGGGGTCTTCCTCAGCTCGGGCAACGACGCGGTGCACGTCCTGTCGCACATGAACGGCGGGGTCCAGCAGACCGTCGCCGAGATGCAGGCCCGCGCGGACGCGCTGCAGGCCCGGGACACCCGGGTGATCTCCCCGGACGGCTACGACATGGACGGCCAGCTCTCCTCGGCCTACGACCTGACCCTGTTCGCCCGGGCCGGGCTTCGCAATCCCGACTTCCGGATGTACTGCGCCACCCGGGACGCGCAGTTCCCCGGCGCGGTGGACAAGAACACCGGGCAGCGGGGCAGCTTCGGGATCGCCAACACCGACCGGCTGCTCGGCAAGTACCCGGGCCTGATCGGCGTGAAGAACGGTTTCACCACCGAGGCCGGCTCGACCTTCGTCGGCGCCGCCGAACGGAACGGCCGCACCCTGCTGGTGACGGTGATGCACCCCTCGACGTACCAGAAGGTCTACGACGAGACGGCGGCGCTGCTGGACTGGGGGTTCGCGGCGGCCGACAAGGTCACCCCGGTCGGCAGGCTGGTGGACGAGGCGCCGGCCGGCGGGGAGCCGACCGGACAGGCGGGGGGCACCGCCGGTGCGCCCGCGCCGCCGCCGCACCCCTCGCCGAGCGCCTCCCCGACCGCCCCGGCGGCCGCCGCGGCCGGTGGTGACGGGGGCTCGGGCCCCGGCCCGGCCGGCTGGGTGGGGATCGCGCTGGCCCTCGCGGCGGGCGGCGCCGGTGCGCTGTTCCTGCTGCGGCGGCGCGGCGGCCCCGCCGCCGACTGACGGCGGTGCCGTCGGGGGCCCGGTCTCACTCCTGGGGCCGGGCCTTCGGCGTGCCGTCCCCGCCGTCCCCGTCACCCTCACCGTTCCCGTCACCCCCGCCGTCCTTGCCGTCCTTGCCTTCCTTGCCGCCCTTGCCTTCCTTGCCCGCGGTGGCGGCGTCGTCCCGCTCGGCCGCCTCCGCCTCGTTCGCGGCCTTCAGCATGGCCCCGGCGCGCTCGCGGGCCCGGTCGCGGGCGGCGGCCGGGTCGGCCAGCGCCGTCCAGGCGACGCAGTACATCAGCAGCCGGGAGACGAAGTTGATCCAGAGCAGCAGCGCCACCGGCACCCCGAAGGCCCCGTAGAGGCTCTTGCCCGCGACCGAGCCCAGGTAGGAGGCGAGCAGGATCTTCAGCAGCTCGAAGCCGACCCCGCCGATCAGCGCGCCCTGCACCACGTCCCACCGGTGCTGGCCGCCGATCCGGGGGAAGGGCGCCAGCAGGTAGGCGAAGAGCACCATGTCGGAGGCGACGGCGATCAGCAGGCCGACGCCGGTCAGCAGGTAGCCGCCGGGCCCGCCCGTCCCCAGGCCGATCCAGCCGGCGATCCGGCCGGCCAGCGTCGTCCCGGCGGCCGAGGCCGCCAGCGAGAACAGCGAGACCAGGCCCAGGCCGCCCAGCACCAGGCAGTCCCAGGCCTTGCGCAGGATCGGGTTGCCCTCCTCCTCCGGGAGCTGCCAGACGTCCCGGATCGAGGTGCGCATGGTGTCGACCCAGCCGAGGCCGGAGATCAGCAGCAGCACGCCGCTGACCAGGCCGACGGCGCCCGCGTTGGCCACCAGCGAGTTGAGGTTGAGCGCGTCCGAGATCCCCGGCAGCTGGTCGGAGATGTGCTTCTGGATCTCCTCGACCCGGGAGTCGGTCAGGGTGGCGACCGCGATCGCCAGCGCCACGGTGAGCAGCGGGAAGAGCGCCAGGAAGCCGAAGAAGGTGACCGCGCCCGCCAGCCGGTTGCCGCGCGCGGCGGTGAAGTGCTCGTACACGCGGTACGGGTGGCTGCGCAGGACCCGCGCCACGAGCGGGCCGATGACCGGGAGCCGGGTGAGGAAGTCCACCTGTCCGGTTATACCGGCCGTTCGCCCGAACGGCCGTCAGGCTCGGCGGGCCGCAAGGGGTTCGATAGGCGCCGCGGCCGCCGGGGTCAGCGCTTCAGCAGACGGCGGGCCCCGGCCAGCACCCGGACCGTGCGGTAGGCGCCGTACCGGCCGTGGCTCAGCAGCTCGGTGCGCACCCCCGCCACCCCGGCGGGCGGCGTGTAGCCGGCCGGGCGCAGCCGGGCGCAGTGCTCGGCGGCCCGGCGGAAGTACTCGCGGCGGTCGCGGGGCGGGACCCGGCCGGGCTTGGAGACCACGGTGTTCAGGTGGTGCAGCATCCGGCCGTAGACCACCGGGCGCCAGCGGTCGAGGTCCGGGCGGCCGTCCAGGAAGGCGAAGACCAGGTCGTACTGGGCGAAGACGTCGAAGTGCTTGCGCGAGGCGGTGGCGAGGATGTTGCCGCCCTCCTGGCGCTGGCGGTAGTGCACGCCGACCTGGTCGAGCAGGGTGATGCTCCCGGCGGCGAGCAGCGCCGGGTAGGTCCAGGGGGTGTCCTCGTAGTACCCGGCGGGGAAGGTGAGGCCCTGCTCGGCGACGAAGCCGCGGCGGTAGGCCTTGTTCCAGACCACCTGGAGGAGGTCCAGCAGGTCGGGGCGGCGGTCGAGGTCGAAGACGTCCGGGGAGTCGGCGCCGAAGACGTGCGCCGAGGCGGCCTTGGTGATCCGGCCGTCGGCGTAGGTGCGGGCGTAGTCGTAGACCAGGACGTCCGGGTCGCCGCCGGCCGCCAGCCGGTCGTCGACGGCCTTGAGCAGGCCGGGGGTGAGCGTGTCGTCGCTGTCCAGGAAGATCACGTAGTCGCCGGTGGCGACCGCCAGGCCGGCGTTGCGGGCCCGGCCGAGGCCGACGTTCTCCGCCAGGTGCAGCACCCGCACGCGCGGGTCGCGGGCGGCGGCCTCGTCGAGGATCGCGCCGCAGCCGTCCGGGGAGCGGTCGTCCACCGCGATCAGTTCGAAGTCCGGACCGCCCTGGCCGAGCACCGAGTCGAGGCACTCGGGAAGGTACTCCTCGACCTTGTGGACGGGGACGATGACGCTGAAGCGGGGCATGGCCACAGAGTAGTGGCCCCCCGGACGGCCGGACCCACCGCGCCCGGGCACCCGGTCCGCCCGCGGGCGGACCGAAGGCCCCGGAGGGCGCCCGGGACCGGACGGTAGGATCGGTGGGCACGTACGCACCGGTTCAAAGTGCGGCCAGACCCCGACCGGGCTGCCACGCTCCTTCCCAAGAAAGGCCTGCGTAGCCGATGGCTCCCCGCCTCTCCATCGTCGTTCCGATCTACAACGTCGAGCGCTACCTCGTGGAATGCCTCGACTCGATCGCCGCCCAGACCTTCACGGACTTCGAGTGCGTCATGGTCGACGACGGTTCGAAGGACGGCAGCGCGGCACTCGCCGAGGCGTACGCCGCCAAGGACTCCCGGTTCCGGCTGGTCCGCCAGGTGAACAAGGGCCTCGGCGCGGCCCGCAACACCGGCATCCGCCACATCGACCCGGACGGCGAGTTCCTCTGCTTCGTCGACTCCGACGACTCGATGCCGCCGAGCGCCTACGAGCTGATGATCAACACGCTCGACGAGACCGGCTCGGACTTCGCCACCGGCAACGTGCTGCGGTTCCGCGCGGTGGGCTACTACCAGTCCGGCGGGCACTCGCGGCCGTTCAAGGAGACCAGGCTCAAGACCCACATCACCGAGATCCCCGCGCTGGTCACCGACCGCACGGCGTGGAACAAGGTGTACCGCCGCTCGTTCTTCGACGCGGCCGGCATCCTCTACCCCGAGGGCATCCTGTACGAGGACGCCCCGGTCAGCGTGCCGCACCACTACCTCGCCACGAGCGTGGACGTGCTCTCCGAGCCGATCTACCACTGGCGCGAGCGCGAGGTCGGCGAGATGTCGATCACACAGATGCGGACCAACCCCAAGGGCCTGGTCGACCGCGTCACCTCGGTGGAGCTGGTCCGCACCTGGCTGAAGAAGCAGACCGACCCGCGCTTCGCCGAGTACCTGCGCTCCTACGACGAGAACACCCTCGTCGAGGAGATCCCGATGTTCTTCTGGTCCGTCGTGGACGGCGACAAGGAGTACCGGGACGCCTACCAGAAGAACGTCGGCCGGCTGCTCCGCTCGATCGGCCCCGAGCAGGTCCGCAAGCTGCGCGCGCCGCTGCGGCTGAAGTACCACCTGACCCTGGCGGGCCGGATCGACGAGTTCGTCGAGCAGATCAAGTACGAGGGCGAGAGCAACGGCGGCGTCGCCGCGCGCGGCCTGCTGCGCCCGTACGCCGACTACCCGTTCCTGCGCGGCGGCCGCAAGAGCGTGCCGGCCGGCATCCTCAAGCTGGACAACTCGCTGGTGATGCGCAGCCGGCTGTACGAGTCGGCCTGGGAGGGCGGCAAGCTGCAGCTGACCGGGCACGCGTACCCGGAGCAGCTGGGCGCCGAGAACCGGCACGACATGGTCCGGGTGCTGGTGCTCCGCGAGACCAAGGGCCGGCGCGTGCTGGCCGTGCCCACCAGGACGCAGTACAGCCCGGAGGCGACCGCCAGCTGCCACCACGACCTGTACAACTGCGACTGGGCCGGCTTCACCGCCGCCATCGACCCCAAGCGGCTCAAGCACCGGGGCCAGTGGAAGGACGGCAACTGGCGCGTCCTGGTGGCCGGCGCCGGCAAGGGCGGCGTCTACAAGGGCCGGATCTCGGCGGGCTGGAGCGACACCGCCCAGTACCTCCCCGCGCACTGGGTCGAGCCGGACGTGCGGATCGTGCCGTGGGTCCGCGACGGCAGCGTCTACCTGCGGGTGGAGACGGTCCGGACCAGGGTGACCGGGCTCGCCGTGCGGGACGGCCGGCTGGAGATCTCCGGCGCCGCCCGCTCCGGCCCGAACCTCGCCGGGGCCCGCTTCAAGCTGACCCACGTCGAGTCGGACCGCGAGGTGGTCTACCCGCTGGAGCTCACCGCCCCGGTCGGCACCCTCCAGCCGTTCACCGTCACCGCCCCGGTCGACGAGCTGACCGCCGTCCGCGAGGCCTGGGCCGAGCTGGACCCGGTCGCCCCGGAGCGGGCCCGGGACCGCTGGGACACCGCCATACTGCTCGCCGACGGCAGCACCGTGCCGGTGGCCTGGGACGACCGCAACGCACCCGAGCAGCTGCACCTGCCGCTGAACCCGGACGCCCCGGTCGACGAGCGCCGCGCGCTCTACTCGAAGCCCTCCCCCGGCGGCTACCTCCAGCTCTCCGACCAGCTGCTGCAGCCGGTGGTGACCGAGGTCGCCTCGCGCGGCGCGGACGGCTACCTGCTCAGCGGCACCTTCCCGCTGCCCGGCACGCACCGCTGGGAGCTGGTCGTGCGGCACAACTGGCGCGAGGAGGAGCACGTCTACCCCGTGGAGATCGCGGACGGCGGGTTCCGGGCCGCGCTGCCGGCGGTGCCGACGGCCTCCTTCGCCGGCCGGGTGCCGCTCGCCCAGGGCACCTGGGACGTCTTCTTCCGCCCGCTCGGCGAGCCGGTCGAGACCCTGGCGACCCGCTACGCGCTGATCGCCCCGGAGTGCTTCGCCACCCTGCCGCTGGAGGTGGAGTCGCGCGGCAAGCGGATCGTGCTGGAGCGCCGCCACTACGACGGCCTCTCGCTGGAGTCGCACTCCGCGCTGCTGCCCGAGGAGCGCAGCGGCTTCCGGCAGCGCCAGCTGCGCACCACCGACTACCCGTCGGCCCGCCGGCTCCCGCTGCGCGACACCGTGCTCTACAACGTCGCGCTGGGCGGCCTCTACGCGGACTCGCCGCGGGCGATCCACGAGGAGCTGGTCCGCCGCGGCCTGCCGCTGGAGCACCTCTGGGGCAGCGACGACCTGCAGGCCGAACTGCCGCAGACGGCGGGCGCGATCCGGCTCTGGAGCCCCGAGTGGTTCGAGACGCTGGCCACCGCCAAGTACATCGTCACCAGCGCGCACCTGCCGGACTTCTTCGTCCGGCGCCCCGGCCAGGTGGTCGTGCAGACCTGGCACGGCACCCCGCTGAAGCAGATCGGGTACGACTTCGAGAAGGTCTGGTTCACCGACGCCAACTACCTGAAGGGCGTCGTCAAGGAGGTCCCGAACTGGAGCATGCTGGTGGCCGGCAACAGCTGGTCGGCTCCGGTGCTGCGCCGCGCGTTCGATTTCAAGGGCGAGATCCTGGAGAGCGGCGCGCCGCGCAACGACCTGCTGTTCGCCCCCGACCGGGAGAAGACCGCCGAGCAGGTCCGCGAGCGGCTCGGGCTGCCCGAGGGCAAGAAGGTCGTGCTCTACGCGCCGACCTTCCGTGAGGACCGCCGCCGCCCGAACGGCGGCTACCAGATCGACCTGCGGATCGACCTGGAGGCGGCCAAGGCGGCGCTGGGCGACGACCAGGTGCTGCTGGTCCGCCGGCACAGCGTGATGTGCGGTCAGATCCCCGGTGCCGGAAACGGCTACATCTGGGACGTCGGCAGCTACCCCGACATGGCCGAGCTGCTGCTGATCGCGGACGTCCTGGTCACCGACTACTCGGCGACGGTGTTCGACTTCGCCACCACCGGCAAGCCGGTCCTGTTCTTCACGCACGACCTGGAGCACTACCGCGACAACCTGCGCGGCTTCAGCCTCGACTACGAGGCGGAGATGCCCGGCCCGCTGCTGGCCACCTCCGAGGAGCTGGTCGCGGCGCTGGGCCGGGTGGACGAGCTGACGGGTGAGTACGCCGAGAAGTACACGGCGTTCCGCGAGGCGTACTGCGACCTGGACGACGGCCAGGCCGCGGCCCGCGTGGTGGACGGCATGCTCCGCCAGCAGTAACCGGTACCGCCCCGGAGGCGGGGGGCGCGGGGCCCCCCCCCGCGACGGCGGTCGAACGGCCGGGG